>JAZUDW010000121.1:0-9248 GCA_045639845.1 Bacteroidales bacterium | reverse complement strand
CCTAGTGAACGTAAGCTTTCCCTGCATTCCCCAACACTGCCACTGGTATAAAAAAGGTCTATTCTGCTGTTGGACATGCCGTAGTAAATACCCATTTTGACCTTTTCTTGTTTCAAGTCACTGCCAGTCTCTTCCTGCGAGTATGCTGGCATTGCAGGCAACAAAAGCATTATGGCAAGAATCACAAACAGGCTTTTCTGTTTTCTTTGGGATTTTTTTATCAAATAATGTTTTCATAATATTGAGATATTTGTATTATCGACACTTCGGAACTTTGAAGTCCAGTGATTTGATTATTAGCATTTTAATTAAATCTTTTTGTCTTTAAGAGTTTGACTAAGTGGATGAAAATGAGTTTCTTTACAAATGTTTTCCCAGTAAGCACAAAGGCACCACACTTTCGAGCCCTCTTAACCATATATTTTTTATTGCATTTTTATTTCCAATATTTTGTACCAAGCACCACGTTTTTTGATTTGTCGTTTTTCTGCGTATATTAGTGTAATGTCAAATGAATTTTGTGACATAATATTTATTTTTTAACAACAATTAATAAACGACCGAGGGTGTACACTCTATGTAAGTTGTGATGAATATGTTGCAATAAATCAATGGATTGAATCGTTTCTATCTTGTGGCGGTCACAACAAAAACACCATCCCTCTCGTCAAAAAATATATCCACTCGATACCCTTTGTCTCTCATTTCTTTAGACCATTCAACAGCATCTTTGGATGAGGGAAATTTCATTACCACGGTTTCCTTGACACAGAGATTCAAGAATGTGTCGGGATTGTAAACGGACACACTATGCCCCAACCTGGTAAGGTCCAACAGTTCGAGCATAAAGGCATCCCATTGCGAGAGGCTGCACCAAAGGTCGCAGTAGGGCCCTTTGTCGATAGAATAACAAACATGTTCGGTCTCTACAGAACACTCCGCTTGTGATGAAGTATCAAGAAAGTCGAAACGTTCTTCCTTTTCACAAGAGACCGCAAGAAGTGTTATACAGGCGGTGAGAATTGATAATTTGGTTTTCTTGTTCATTTTTCTGTATTGTTCTCTGATGCACAATTGGATATATATTTGATAATTAAGGGGTCTATAATAGCGCATAGGGCATAGTATTCTTCTGTTGTTTTAGTGAAAAACACCCAGAAGGTGCGATCACGCTTTATATACACAACACTACAAGATTTGTTGTGGTCCACACGTCCCGTGAGTGAGTCAAGCGGTGGCAGCTGGCGAATATCGCTGCGTAGGGATTCACAAGAAAAGATGGAGCAGGGTTTACCGTTACGAATAAGACTGCGTGCTGAAGAGTCCATCTCGTCGATCAAAATATCGTTGATGGAGTCGTTGCAAGCCTGGATCATCAAGGCATTGGTAAAGACATTGCTGTCGATAGGGAAATGGATAAGTTGCGCCACTGTGACCCCGGACCGTGAAGCATACGCATCATAGACCGCCAGATAGGATTCTTCGAGCGCGAAAATGCTGTCGTTCTGTCCCCACAGACTACTGCCCAGCAGCAGACTAAACAAAAGGGTAATAATATTTCTTCTTCTAATCATCATCCGAAAAACACATTGTTGTAGTAAGCGGCTATAGAAGATGCTTCGCAATCACAATTACAGCGCACATACGCCTCTGCACCCAATACGGGACTAACATCTGTGTAGGGAAGATCCAAAGTCTGCTTTGCAGATTGTGCCTCGGGCAAATCTTGGGGTTGATCATCGTTGGTTGGAAGATGATCGGACTCTTGGTGCTCGACTGTGCTGGCTGTGCGTGTAGTGGCAGCATGGCGCAACGGGCGCGCTACAGGCTCTTGGGCGATGGCTGGTTGCGGTGCCTCGGGTGGACGGACTGTGCGTTGCATGCGGGTTGCATTCGAAGGATCGGTGTCGGCCACAAGGGTTGACGGAAGGGTGCCTCCGTGCCAAACACCCCAACAGGCCATTCCTGCTACACATGCCACACACGCCATCGATGCCGTCACACGCCCAAAGGTAGTCCGTCGCGGCACGACGGGCAACCTCAGCCGTCCCGATAAGGCTTGAATACCGCGACCTCGCAGGTCGTACCATCGCTGTTCAAGAAGGGTATAGTACAGCATCTTGTGCGACTGATGACGGTAGCGGTGCGTCAGCAACATGAGACACAACTCTCCACCGATGGAGACCGACACAGCAAGGGCTGCCAGCAGCACGACGGCGGCTGCCACCGCACCTGCTGCCCGACCTTGGTGTACCAGCAGTCCGAAGAGCAGCCCCGAACAAGAGAGGGCCACCAGCGAGGTTAAGAAAGCCAGACTGCATGCATTGCGACGCACATAATAAACGGGGCGCCGTCCCGAACGGATTATTTCGACCAGCTCAGACTCGGTGATGAACGGGGGGTGCCCCTGAGTCTGCTGCCGACCAGGCGAGTCTCCAAGAGACGAAGCCGATTGTTTTTCGTTGTTCATGTCTTTCCCTTTTTATTATCTTGGTTTGAAGATAGTGATTGTTGATCTGTGATCTGGCAAGTTTATCTGCAGGGCAGTATCGTCTGTTAGCTCCACTTCGGGTAAGTGTAGCAGTTAGCTCCACTTCGGTCGCTGACCTTCGGTTCTCTGATCACCCATCACCGATTGCTAACAAAGATACGGTTGTTGGTTTATTGATTGCTGTTGACTGCATTGAACATCTGTTGGATCATCTACACACGATTGTCGAAGTATATCATAGAGCTTTCATGATGAATCACCGTGGTTGTTTTCATTGTATTGCCGCAGTTTGGCTATCACCCTCGACATTCGCTTGCGTACCGCCACCATGCTAATGCCTTCTTTTTGAGCGATGGACTTGTAGTCCTCTCCGTTTAGGAAATAAAGCACCAGACGACGCTCCTGCATACTAAGGCATTCTATTAGTTCGTCGAACAACGATAGTGGCTCATCGGTCAAGTATGTCTGATCGTATATCAGCATATCGGGGCTATAGCTTATTAGCGAAGTCGTTCGCAGGTGAGAGTGCTTGTACTGAAGGGCGGTATAGAAGGCAACACTGTACATCCACGATTCTTCTTTCTGCTTGTCGCGCAATCGCGAGAGTCCGTAGGTACCATACTCCTTCCATAACGATAACGCCACTTCCTGCTTCAAATCCTGATAGATCGAATCATCTCCACCGCTGAAAGTTATGCATATCCTCTCCAATAGCTCCTGATGCTTCTCAATCAGTGCAGCAAACTCAGTATAGATATTTTTTCTATTCCGTTTCATATATAGCATTACGCCTCATCGTCTTTATTTCGGGAGGTTTTAATACTTGTTCACTTCATTTTCTTTATCCGTTTTTATACGTCTCGAAAACGTTTATATATATATAGAGTGTTAAAAAGTGCGATTTGTGACATGAGGCGGGTTGGTTTAACATACTTTAGCATTATGTGCTTTGTTTGAAATATGCTGTATTGAACTGTATAACATTTGGTTATGGTATCAATGCATTCGTTTAAGAAAAAATAGCTTTTTTATGTCATCAAACGGCCCGAGAAGCGATAAAAGTGCCCTCTTCGAGCATCAAGAAACATCCGCTTTGACCATACTCATTCCTAAATCGTGTATGATAGTTAGTGATGATAAAGAAATAACTTGAGACAATGTTTCATTTTTTTTATCATCACTAATGGAATGTCTTTGTACTTGAAGGAGGGTGGGTGGAAATGCCGATAGGTTTCCTTTGTATTAAGGGGGAGGCTATAAGGAGAACGAGAATCCTAAGCGGATGCCGGCATCCATGTGGGTGCCGTCGAGGTAGGTGATACGGTGCACGTAGTCCAATCGTAGTATGCCCAAGATGTTCTCGATGCCGATGCTGTATTCCATGTAGGGAAGGGTGCCGAGACGCTGGGTGGCCGAAGGTATGAGGTACAATCCGGTATGGCCTAGGTCGGGGTCGTTTTTGGCCGAGAGCGATCCGTAGAAGAGATTGAATCCGGCTACTTCGTGGAGCTTGAGTCGGCGTATGATAGGGATATGGTTGAGGATGAGGCCTCGAGCATGGTAGGTGGCAAAGAGCGAGAGGTGCTGATCTACTATGTACTGCATGGGTCGCATGGTGTTGAATGCATTGTCCATTGAGAAGGCGATGGCGCTACCATGGGGTATGAACAGGAGGGGCAGGGGGGCTTGGTTCCACACTTTGCCGCCCGAGAGGTTGACTTCGAGAGCTCCGAAGAAAGATAGGCTCTGTCGTCGGTAGAAGGAAAACGAGGTCTTGTTGTAGAAGAAACCGTCTGTGAAGCCAGTGGTGTGGGATAGCGAGAGGGAGTATCGCGAGGGACTGAGGTTGAGCGAGGCTTCGTTGCCTTGGCTGTTGGTCTTGCTGTGCGACTGTAGCGACAGGGTGGCGCCGACTTCGTGGCTCCAATAGCCATCTACGAATTCGAGGCTGCCATTGGCTGCGATACGCTGGTAGCTAAGGTCGTTGGCTGGTTCGTGGTGTTTCGACGAGAGGTGGGCGTTGAGCCGTAGGCTCTGTTTCCACTGTTTCTGCAGCGTGATGCTGTTGGAGAACACATATTGTTTCAATGTGGTGGTGAGACCCGACATAAGGATGTTGTCGGGGTCGAAGAAGAATTCTGCCACGCCGGGTGTTTCGACTTCGTAGCGTGTGGTGAAATCTATGAGGCCCAAGGGGCTTTCGTAGGCGTTGCGTCGTTTGGGCTCGAAGGTGTGCAAGAAGGTGAATTTGTATTTAAACCGTCTGTCGCCCAGTCCGTAGGCTAGGTAGCCGTTGGAGAAGTTGGAGTGGCTCAGCGGGTAACGTGTGTAGTAGCCGAAGCGCAGTCGGTTGCCTTCTAGACTGTTGTAGCTCCAGAGGTTCCAGATGGAACCGAGCATCACTTTGCTGGAGTCGCGGGGTGAAGCGGTGGGGAAATAGCCGGTGCCAAGCACATTGACGGTCCAGATGAGGCCTCGCATGAAAGGGATGTCCATCATCTCGTAGCGTAGGCTATCGACCATGGTCTCGGGGAAGGTGAGGGGCACAGGGCGTAGGCTGTTCCACTGTGCTCGCCGCATGGTGTCGGCTGTGGGGAGTGTGACGCTGGTGGTGAGTGCATCGAAAAGGCTGTCGGGCAGAGTGAGTGCTTCGTGGTTGAAACGGTAGTCGGAATAATGCCGCGAACGCTGGATATAGACTTTCTTGATACGCTTGGAGAGTCCGAGTCGGCCATAGGTGACGCACTCTTGGGGCAGATAGCGGCCTGTACTGTCGATAGTGAAGGTTTGCAGTGCGGTGAGGTCGCGTATAAAGAGAAGGTTGGCGATGGGCGGTACTTTGAGCGAGACTATGCGCACGGAATAGAGACTGTCGGTAGAGACATACATCTGGCCTGTGAAGCCGTAGGTGCCTTTCACTGCTGGGGTGAATGAGAGTTCGGTGTAGCGTTTCCCGTCAAAGACTACGGTGTCGGTGATGTAGTAATGGTAGAAGCCGATGGCGACGGACGATAGGGGGCTTACGAAGGTGTTCGACATCAGGGGGATGTCGTTCTGATAGATGTTGACTGGTGTGAATAGATCGCTCACGAGCTGCGGCTTCTGCTCATCGGGGGTGATCTCTTGGGCAAAGCCGTCTTCGCGGTGTGCGGTGATGAGGCTGCGTAGCAGTCGGGGTGAGAGGCTGTTTTGTTCTTGCCCCAGCGATTCGCTCACAGAGAAGTGCAGTATCTCTGTGTTGTCGTAGCGTGTGGTGTCGATATAGCGTTCAACAAAAGGTACTTGGCGCCATAGCAGATGTTTGCGGAAGTTGGGGTGGAAGTCGTCGAGTGCCATGATGGATTTGTCGTAGGTGGTGCGGCTGAATGCATTGATGGCTTCGATGTTGTTGCTGTCTTTGTGTTCTATCACCTGCCGGGCCAGCTCTACGGCAGGATTGTCTTTGCGTCGATAGCGTTCTTTGCGTCCTTTGGCTTTGATGGTCACGGTTTTCAATTCGGTTTGCGTGGGCACAAGGGGTATCTTGATGTTGCGCAGATTGGCTCCGTAGGCTACTGCCATCTGATGGGTCTGGTAGCCTATCATGCGGAAGGTGAGTAGTGTGTCGGTGCTTGTGCTGGTGATGGAAAACCAACCGTTGGCATCGCTCATGGTGCCAGCACTGATCTGTGTGCCTTGGAAAAACACTTGCACAAAAGGCAGGGGCTCGGACGTGGTGGCATCTATCACACGGCCTCGTACCGAGGTGCGCTGTGTCTGCGCTGTGCCTGCCAGATTGCACAGCAGGGCGATTGCGAGTATGAGCATGTGCAAAAGAGACCGACAGCGGTCGGCATACTCAATGGTGGCGTTGCCGGATTTTAGGTGGGCTGTGGTGTTCTTGTTGGTGGATCTTTCCATGGACGAGTTGCTATGCTTGATTCCGGATGACGGCTCCCTTTTTTGTTATAATAACGTGGGAACTGTACAATTATTGTTGACTCCCCATAGCGACGCGCTGTGGAGGCTCCGCCGGCCATAGTGTGACCGACCGAGGGACTGCTGCCTCATCATTACTTGGATGGATGTTTGCAGGCAATGAAAGATGGGACTGGTCTGTAGGGTATATCTACTAGGGTGGTCCTCACGGAATTGTTGCCATTGATCTAGGCGGATTGGAATGAAGGGTATCTTGTCGTGTGGCGACAGAAAATGCAGGGCTCTGTGTTATGACGTGGGTAGATGAGGGGCTACTGCGCAAATGTCTTGATGCTGCCAAAGTCGTAGCCATCTATAAGGATGTGGCTGCTGGTGGTGCGACCGAGGAAACAGCAGTTGATGCGGGCTTCGTCCATCTTGAGAAGGAAGAAATCGTCGTCGCGCTCGGCAAGCGATACGATGAAGCGGCCTGGCTCTTCGCCAAACAAGAATGCATCGAGCCGTATCTCTCTGGCACATAGTATGTCGAAGCCGTAGCCGTTGGGTATGCTGCTGTGGAGTAGCGTGGCGAAGAGTCCGCCAGTACCTACCTCGGTCTGGCTGTGGAGTATGCCGGCATTGGTGAGGGCCTCTAGTATCATGAGGTGGTATTCGCGGTTGGTTTCGTGCGAGCCCATATCTAGCGGTTGGGCTGCCAGGTGGAGGTATTGGCGTGCATAGTCGGAGTCGAGAAACTGCGACGACACGTTGCCAACCAGGAAGAGGCTCTCGCCTGTGGCTGCAAAGGGTGCTGCACCTTGATGGGGTTGGTTCTTGCCATGAGCAAAGAGTTGGGTGGCGATGTCGTAGCATTCTCGTATGCGGGGCTCTCGTATCTGGCTGGCTTCGCTCCGCTCACCATCGTAGAGGTAGTCGTTGAGTTGGGCTGCATGGGGTTGGCCGCAGAGCCAGGTGAATAGACCTTGCTGCCGACCGTTGCTGTCCCACATGGCTAGGAGGGTGCTGAGGTCTTCTTCCGTAGGGAGGTGCCCCAGAATGGCGGTGACCTCGTCGTAGGAGGCGTTGCTCACCCCCATGGCTTCGGCTACTTCTTTGCTTACAGCGTTAGGTTCCATGTAGATTTGTAGAGTTGATGTTTATTTGTAGAGTCGATAAATTGTTTATCTGATGAATTGATATAAGTGATCAGTGATGAGGATTGTTGAGTTGTTTATTTGTTGAATTGGTCGGAGAGAATAATCAGAGATGGGACGATACTACCCAGCACTTGCATTTTATAGGATGTCTGTTCTCTAAACAAATACATTTGTCTGATCACTCATCGCTGTTCACTCACTGCTCACTTTTTTGTTTCTATTTTTCCTAATCGGTTTTTTCCCCAGATGGATTCTATTCTGCAGTTGCCTTCTTGGGTTGACGATTCTCCGGAGAGTTCTTGCTGTCGCTGCACGAATACGCAGTCGGCAAGCTCGGCTCCTTGGCACACCACGTCGGTGGCGTGGGCATTGCAAGAAGGAGCACCGCAGAGACCGCAGTCTATCTGTGGCAGCTTGCTGCTGAGCATGTTGATGCGCTCCAGCTTCTCCAGAGCGGCTGTGATGTCGTTGTCGAGGGTCATCATGGACCGTGGCTGTAGGGGCTCGGTCTCGGCGATAGAGAGGAGGTAGGGACGCTCGTTCTCTACCTCGTGGTCGTGGGCTATGATGCCAGTGGCCTCGCGTTGCGATGCTTTGTGGGCGCGTGCATACATGCGTTCGCCACAGAGGAATCGGTTGTCGCAGGCTAGCATGGCTCCGGCACACGACTGGTCGCAGGATCGAAGCTCGAGGAAATCGATGCCTTCGACGCTACCGTTTTCCAGCTTGTCTAGGAAATTCTGTACGTTCTTTATACCATCGATAGCATAAGAGCGGTTGGCGGTGCAGAGTCGGCGCTCGCCGTTGGTGAGGGTGGAGAGTATGGCGTCGCTGGAGAGCTGCTGGGTCTGCAGCGGAGGATATTTGTAGTCTTTGCCCTGCTCTTTGATAAGGCGGTAAACGCGGTTGAAGAGGCTGTCCATATTGAGCACTCCATCTACTACCGATTCGTCGCCTACCGGATTCTTGATGGCAGCTATCTTTGAAGCGCAGGGGGTGACATAGAAGAGACCTATCTCATGGTCGGCAATGCCTCTTTCGACGAGTGTCTTACGAACATAGTGGGCTGTAAGGTCGAGGGGACCGCGGATGGGAATGAGGTTATCTACCAGGGATGGATATTTCACTTGTATCAGTCGCACAATGGCTGGACAGAATGCCGAGATAAGGGGCCGGATGTCGGGATGCTCTTGCGCGTAGCGCCGTTTGGCTTCGGTGTAGATGGCTGTGGCCGACTCTACTTCGAAGACATGTCGGAAGCCCAGCTCGTGGAGGGCGGCATAGATGCGCGACACGCGGACATCGTCGGGGAACTGGCCTAGGAAGATGCTTGGTATCAGCACTACGGAGTGTGTGTACTGGCGTATGTTGAGGAAGTCGTCTTGCTTGATGTATATGGCTTTGGTGGGACACACCGAATAGCATTTGCCGCAATCTACGCAGCGGTTTTCGTATATGATGGCTCGGCTGTCGCGTATGCGTATGGCTTCGGTAGGGCAGGTGTGCAAGCAGTGCGAGCATCCAATGCATCGTCGTGCATCTATATCGAGGGCATGATAGAATTGGTTGTTGTCTTTCATCAGAAGGCTTGATTAATACTAGGGTGTTCCCTTTTTTATTATGAGGTCGTTGCTTTTTTAGTGAGTGATATTAAAAATAATAAATTGCAACGATTTTGCTTTAGACTGTTGAGATATTTTGGT
>JAZUDW010000120.1:0-10574 GCA_045639845.1 Bacteroidales bacterium | reverse complement strand
ATGCACCTCGATGATACTGGTGCCTTCAAAGCATACGATCTGGCAGGTGCTGTAATGGGTGGGGGCTTCGGCTGCCGAACTGTGGCCATACTTGGGAACGCCGTTGTAGCTTACGCATAGCATCTTGCAGTCGGGGCCATAGTGAGCTGCCGGCATGGAATAGATAGCCTTGTGTATGCCCGCATTGGGCACACCCGAATTGGCGATATAGCCCGGGTCAATATCTTCCCAAAGACCGAAAATACAATTCTGTACAGCAGAATTGCTCAAACTACCCGCACTGGGCAGTGGGGAATAATTCTGTACCTGATAGGGCATAAACGCACCCGCCATTGATGAATTGAACGAGACATTGCCGTTGGGGCCTACCACTGCCGAATTGTATCGACGGCCAAAGAAGGAGAAGGAGAAGGGGAAGGTTGTGGCATTGGCATCGTAGTAGTCGTCTTGATTTACAGGGAGTGCATAGCCGCCACCAGCATGACTACAGAAAGTAGTGTCGGGTGGATTATACTCTATCGACTCAACCAGGTAGTAATCGAAAGTCTGAGCTGTCACAAACACTTCGGCAAGGAGGTCGATTGAGGGGTTTTCGCATGTCACCAACGTATCCCAGCCCCTTCGCGTCAAGCTATGACGATGGGAGGGCGTTGGATAGTAGATGTCTGGACATTGCGCATCAGCGAGGAAGGAGGCTCCAAGGAAGAGCGCAAAGAGGCTGAGTGTAAGAAGACGTTTACTTATCATACTTTTTTTATATTTATTATCGAATCATTATTTTCAAAACAAAAAAATCTATAGCCAACTGGGCTATCGAACTATAGTGCTTTTCATATCAAAGCTCTGATACAAAGTGCATCAGCATTGGATATTGGTTGTATTGGTTGGGAACAAAAAAACGGAAGAACGCTTACCAAAGATGGAGCATAGAGCCACTAAGGCTTCTTTTTGTTGTGATGATTGTGAAGAAAAAGTAAAATGATGATGAAAAAAAAAGAAAAAGAAGTGAGGGGTTCCCATTTCTCTAGGTACCCCTCACTGATGAGGATGCTTGATTTTATTGATCGATGCGCATCTTATAGAACGAGCGATAAACGAAGATCAAAGCTACAAGCAGGAAAGCGATGCCTACGAAGGGAGCTACGGCACGGAAACCTGCGCTGATGGCAATCTCCATAGCAAGCACACCAAAGAGGGTGGTGAACTTGATGATGGGGTTGAGTGCCACGGAAGAGGTATCTTTGAAGGGGTCACCTACGGTATCGCCTACCACAGAAGCATCGTGGAGGGGGGTACCTTTGGCTTTCATATCCACCTCTACAACTTTCTTGGAGTTGTCCCAAGCACCACCGGCATTGGCCATATATACAGCCTGGAACAGACCGAACACGGCAATGGAGATCAAATAGCCAATGAAGAGGCACACAGGTGCATTGGCCAACTGAGGATCGGCATTGGCGGTAGGAGCTGAGAAGCAGGCAAAAGCAAGGGCAAAGCAGAAGATGGCAATAAAGATATTGAGCATACCACGCTGTGCATAGTTGGTGCATATCTTCACTACTTCCTGCGATTTGGCGATATCGGCTTTCTTGGGCGCATTGGCGTCGAGTTTAATATTGTCTTTGATGTAACCTACAGCACGGTTGGCACCTGTGGTAACAGCCTGCATCGAAGCACCGGTGAACCAGTAGATGATACAGCCACCGAGAATGAAACCGATGATGCTATAGGGGTTGAGGAGGTTGAGGGTGTCGGTGGGGTTGATACCCAGGGTCTTCTGGATCATGAGGATGAGAGAGAAGATCATGGTGGTGGCACCTACCACAGCCGTACCAATAAGAACGGGTTTGGCAGTAGCCTTGAAGGTATTGCCGGCACCGTCGTTGGCCTCGAGGTAGTATTTGGCTTTCTCAAAGTCGGGTGTGAAGCCAAACTCTTCTTTTACCTCTTTGGTGGTTTTCTCGATATCATCTTCGATAAGGGAGAGCTCGTAAACAGACTGAGCATTATCGGTTACAGGACCATAGCTATCCACAGCAATAGTGACAGGACCCATACCCAACATACCAAAGGCTACAAGGCCGAAGGCAAAGATGGAATAATAGGTACCGAAGATATCGCCCATACCGAAAGTAGTGCTGGTCATATAGGCAATGATCATGAGCACTACGAAGGTGAGACCTGTCCAGAAGCCACCGAAATTACCAGCCACGATACCCGAAAGGATATTGAGCGAAGCACCACCCTGCTCGGATGCTTTCACCACTTCCTGAACATGCTTGGAGGTAGGAGAGGTGAAGAGCTTGGTGAGCTCGGGGATGAGGGCTGCACCCAAGGTGCCACAGCTGATAACGATGCTGAGAGCCAACCAGTAGCCGTTGCCAAGATCGGAAAGGAGGAAATAGCTGGCGAGGAAGGTGCCAACGATAGAGAGGATAGAGGTGATCCAAACGAGGCTGGTGAGGGGCTGCTCGAAGTTGATATCGTCGGCTTTGCTGTATTTGGCCTTGGCCAACATACCATTGATATAATAGGCAAGTACAGAGGCTACAATACCGAGAATACGCATCACGAAGATCCAAACCAGGAGCTTCACCTGCATATCCATCTCAGGAACAGCCAGCAGGATGAAGGAAACGAGTGCCACACCGGTAACGCCATAGGTCTCGAAACCGTCGGCGGTAGGTCCGATAGAGTCACCTGCGTTGTCGCCGGTACAGTCGGCAATAACACCAGGATTGCGGGGATCGTCTTCACCAATCTTGAACACCACCTTCATGAGGTCGGATCCAATATCGGCAATCTTGGTGAAGATACCGCCAGCGATACGGAGTGCCGAAGCACCAAGCGACTCGCCAATAGCGAAGCCGATAAAGCAAGCACCGGCAAGGCTTTCGGGCATGAAGAGGAGGATGATAAGCATAAGGATGAGCTCAACGCAGATCAAGATAATACCGATACTCATACCAGCACGCAGAGGGATGTTGAGCAGATCGAGGGGTTTGCGACGCAACGAGGCAAAGGCCATACGCGCATTGGCGAAGGTATTCATACGAACACCAAACCAAGCTACAGCATACGAACCCAAGATACCGATGATGGTCCAACCAATGATGAGGCATACAGCGCCAAAGGTCATGTGGCTGAGCAGACCAAAGTAAAGGGCAATGGCTGCACCGATAAAGAGGAAGAGGATAATGAGGAACTTGCCCTGCTGACGCAGATAGGTTGAGCAAGTCTTGAAGATCACCTCACCTATTTCGAGCATCGACTTGTGTGCACCAAGTTTGCGCACCTTGTTGAACTGCCAGAATCCGAAGAGGAGACCGAGAACGATAACGAGGAAGCCCCAATAGAGAATACGGGCCGACGGATTGCTGGAGAATCCGGCAGGCATCTCAAGATCGGCTTCACTAGCCATGGTGAGCAGCGGAAGCGCCATGCTCGCCAAAAGAGTTAAGATGTTTTTCTTCATAAAACGATTATTTATTTATTATTTATTGTTTTCTTTTTTCAATGTACCGAAACATATACTTAATATTCTATCAACAAGTTATACGTAACGATACTTCAAAAAGAAGCCCCTAGAATAAAAACTTCTGGGGGCTTCCGCTTTGCTTTATTGTATTAATATTAACACTTCGTTCTGTTGGCATTTCACGACTCCTGCCTTCACCTCAAAGGCCTGTCGTCCCTCCGCCGTATCCAGTCGGATAATGCCTTCGGCCAACGCTGCAATAATAGGAGCGTGGTTGTTGAGCAGTTGAAACAGTCCTCCGGTACCCGGCAGTTCGACCAGCGATGCTTCGCCTTTGAATACGGTGCAGTCCGGTTTGATGATCTTTACGTTCATAAAAGTCTGTTTCTTTGTTATACGTTGATAATATTTACTTCGTGGCTGTTTCTGCCAATATCTTCTCGCCTTTGGCGATAGCTTCTTCGATGGTACCTACCATTAGGAAAGCAGCCTCGGGGAGATGATCCACCTCGCCATCTAGAATCATATTGAAACCTTTGATAGTATCGTCGATGCTCACAAACTTACCTTCCATACCAGTGAACTGCTCGGCTACAAAGAAGGGTTGCGAGAGGAAACGCTGAACACGACGTGCACGCGACACTACCAGTCTGTCTGACTCCGATAGTTCTTCCATACCCAGAATGGCGATGATATCTTGCAATTCGGTGTAGCGCTGCAGCGTTTCTTTTACACGCTGGGCCGTACGGTAATGCTCTTCACCCACCACGTCGGGCGAGAGGATACGAGAGTTGGACTCCAAAGGATCCACAGCCGGATAGATACCCAGCTCGGAGATCTTACGGCTCAACACGGTCTGAGCATCCAAGTGAGCAAAGGTAGTGGCAGGAGCAGGGTCGGTAAGGTCATCGGCTGGCACATAGACAGCCTGCACAGAGGTGATAGAGCCACGTTTGGTGGAGGTGATACGTTCCTGCATCAAACCCATCTCGGTGGCAAGCGTAGGCTGATAGCCTACAGCCGATGGCATACGACCTAAAAGAGCCGACACCTCGGAGCCTGCCTGTGTGAAGCGGAAGATATTGTCGATAAAGAGAAGGATATCACGTCCCCCCGACATCTCATCACCATCGCGGAAATATTCAGCAAGGGTGAGACCCGAAAGAGCTACACGTGCACGAGCACCAGGAGTCTCGTTCATCTGACCGAAGACCATGGTGCACTTGGAATCCTTCAAGGCTTCTTTGTCGATCTTGCTCAGATCCCAACTGCCGGCATCCATGCTCTTGCGAAATTCGTCGCCATAGTTGATCACGCCGCTCTCGATCATCTCGCGAAGCAGGTCGTTGCCCTCACGAGTACGTTCACCCACACCGGTAAACACCGACATGCCACTGTATTTCTTAGCAATATTATTGATCAGCTCCATGATAAGCACTGTCTTACCCACACCGGCACCACCAAAGAGACCGATTTTACCACCCTTGGAGAAAGGCTGGATGAGGTCGATCACCTTGATACCGGTAAAGAGAATCTCCTGTTGGGTAGAGAGGTTCTCAAATTTGGGAGGGTCACGGTGAATACTGTAGCGTTTAGCCGTCTCGGGATTAGGCATACCATCGATGGCCTCGCCTATCACATTAAAGAGACGTCCATTGATACCTTCGCCTACGGGCATAGTGATAGGACCACCGGTAGATACAACTTCCATACCACGAAGCAGACCATCCGTGCTGTCCATAGCGATGGTACGCATAGTGCTCTCGCCAATGTCTTGCTGGCATTCAAGAATAAGATCTTTGCCATCGGGACGTTTTACCACCAGGGCATCGTAGATATCGGGCAACTGTGTATCGTCGTCGAAGGTAACATCGACAACGGCACCGATGATTTGCGATATTTTGCCTTTTATGTTGTACTCCATATTATGCATCTTTTTCAAAGCCCATTCGGCTTGGTTTGGGTCTGCGAAATTACGAAAAATATTCTTTGTACCAATATTTTTTTATCGAATATTAGGACAAAGCATCTTTTACTTTTCTGTTTTATATAGCTTTATATATCTTTCCAGGCAGACATTTTATCACTCCTTCCAGCTCCATTTGCATGAGCAAAGTGGCCGTTTTCGGGAGCGTAAAAGACGATTGCAGCACAATTTCTTCAATCAAAAGACCGTCGGGATGTTGCTGTAAAAGGGTAAACAGCTTAGTTTCTTCGGGAGACAGGATCTTCATCGGACGCTCTTTTTTCAATGACACGCCATCCTTAGGGCGATCCCACCCCATCTGGTAATACACATCATCGGCGTCGGTCACCATTGCTGCTTGATTATAGGCGATAAGTTTGTTGCATCCGTTGGAATATTTATCGCCTACACGTCCGGGCACTGCCAACACCTGTCGGTTGTAGCTGTTGGCAATATTGGCAGTGATGAGAGCGCCACCTTTGACACCGGCTTCTACCACGATCACACAGTCGCACATTGCTGCAATGATAGCATTTCTCACAGGGAAGAGAGCTGGCGAGATGGCTGTCTGCGACACAAACTGGGTGATCATGCCGCCATTGCCGTTCACCATCGTTTTCGCCAAATCTTTGTTGGCAGGGGGGGTAGAAACGGTCAAAACCATGGGCAACAACGCCTACCGTTGGTATGCCAGATTCGCAGGCAGCACGATGGCTGGCTGCATCAATGCCGAGAGCGAGACCACTCACTATGAGGATATCGTCGCCTACCAGCCCCTCTATGATCTTGCCCGCTGCATCCACGCCATAGGCGGTTGCCTTACGGGTACCCACCATACCAATCACATGAGTGGCATTCAATTGAGCCTGGCCTCGATAATAGATCAAAGGAGGCGTGTCGTCGCAATGATTCATGCGCTGGGGATATTCTTCGTCGGTCATAAACAGTGCTTTGGCCTTCTTCTTTTCCAGAAACAATAGTTCCTCTTCCGCCTTCGGCAACGTAGTCTTCTGCAAGATAGCAGCAGCAATATCGGCACGAGTGGGGCCAAACATCGCATACAGCTCTTTGGCTGGCAGATCGAAAATATCTTTTGCGCTAGCATACAGTCCATAAAGGGCACGCTGGCTCTTGTATCCCAGCTTGGGCACCATCGATAGTGCGATCTTATACAAAAGGTCGTTGTTATCCATAAGCAGCAACGGAGAGGGACTCCCCTACTTTTCTTCTATTGAACTGACCAATCTCAACATAGAGAAGCTCTTAGCCAAACGATCTCTCCACACCTCTGGAGCGACCCATTCGGCACATGTGATACCCTCCTCCGCTTGAGGAGCGAAAGACTCATCGCCATCGTAAGGCATCACATACCAGGATGTCTGCTTCAGATGCCATCCGCCATAGAGGTCGTAGATATGGTAGGTCTTTGCCCACAACCGCTGTGTGCTACACACATGCAGGCCCGTCTCCTCCATCACTTCACGCAAGGCTGCCGTTCGCAGCGACTCACCTGGTTCTACCTTACCCTTAGCCATATCCCACTTGCCGTTACGGTTTATCAGCAGACGTTCGCCCGAAGGACGTTGTACAATACCGCCTGCCGCCTTGATAAATATGTAATGACTCATCATATATTCGACCACGCGTCGCATACCTTGCCTACACCATACCCACACATCCTGATGTCCATCGGTGATCAACGATAGGGCTTTGGCCAGATCACTATCGTCGATCTCTGTCCATGCACGATCTTCTCGTTCGGTGGGATCAATAAGAGCACTACTATCGGCAAAAACAATCATCCAATATTGAAAGGATATTTTCCAAATCTTCATCATTGCAACATATAAGGCCACTTAAGGAATGCATATCAAACTGTTGGAGCAGTCACATACATATCATCAAGCAGCTGTTTAGGACTGCAAAAATACGAAAAAAAAAGCGACCTACGTTCCCTTTTGTCTGGCAGTTCAAAAAAAATGTGTATCTTTGCCACATGGAAAAGATGAATGAAACTGCCGCTCAGATGGCGGCATTCTTACTGCAAGTCAAAGCAATAAAGCTCAACAACGATAACCCATTCACTTGGGCATCTGGTCGTAAATCTCCTATTTACTGCGACAACCGCATCACTTTGTCGTACCCCGAAATCCGTACCTTCATCCGTCAACGTTTCGTTGATGTCATCACCGAATATTTCGGCGAGGTTGATGTCATTGCTGGTGTAGCAACTGGCGGTATCGCTCAGGGTGCCCTGGTGGCTCAAGAGTTGGGCAAACCTTTCGTTTATGTTCGCTCCGAAGAGAAGAAACATGGCCTTACCAACCAAATCGAAGGTGAGATTCACAGCGGCCAGACCGTAGTTGTTATCGAAGACCTCGTGAGCACAGGCAAGAGCAGCCTCATCGCTGTGCACGCCCTCCGCGACAAAGGATGTATCGTGAAAGGCATGGCTGCTATCTTCACCTATGGTCTTGAGGTTGCTCGCAAAAACTTCGAAGAGGCTAACGTAGAGCTCCACACCCTCACCAACTACGACACCCTGATCCAGGTTGCACAGCAAGAGGAATATATTCACCAAAGCCAGATGCAGTCCTTGGCTGATTGGCGTAGCAATCCCGAAAAATGGTCTGACGATCATCTAAAACTGAACCAATGAACATAGAGAGCAAGACAGTTCAGGCACAGGCCTCGCCCCAGAAGCTTTATGCTTTTCTGTGCGACTTCAACAATTTCTCACGCCTAATCCCCACCGGACAGGTACAGGGATGGAAATCTACAGCCGACAATTGTTCTTTTAATGTGGGAGGATTCATGGAACTCACCCTTGGTTTTGTAGAGCGCCGTCCCTACAGCCTTGTTGCTATTGGCCCTGCTGCCAATGGTGGCAACCCCATCCCCTTCCGCATGAACATCAACATATCTGATGCGGGCTACGACTGCAGCTACGTGCAGATAGCCTTCTCGCTCGAAGGATCGAACCCCATGATGAACATGATGCTCAAACCTAAGTTGCGCGAAGCTGCCGACAAACTGGTAGAACAACTACAGTATTTTGCCACTGGACTGTAAATATCCTTTGCAAATACCATCAATACCATAAGAGATGCCCTTCACCAAGAGCATCTCTTATTATTTTTGACAAATGACTCGCATCATTTTTTGTCGAATCAATATCCTATGTAGGCTATTCCTCCAGCCAAACACCTAACTGATGTGTGCCGAGGGATTTGTAGATACGTATTGACTATGAAATAAGGATTGCTATTCCGATTGGCAACGTTCATAGTCTTCAGCGGTGAAGGTATAAGTCAACCTCGCCCAACAAATCATACCACGAAAGATTCTGTCCTCGTTTTCTTGTTCCTCATAGGTGTAACTGGTCGAACCAAAGGCGTAGGGCCCCCACACCGTATCGCTGTCGGGGCAGAAGGTACGGGAAGTGCCATTGCTGAAGGCAAAGACAACACTGTCGCTCCAATATTCATTTTTCATATAGTATTCGATCGATTCTCGGTTGACAGTGCCCAAACGGCTGCTACCCCACTTCGTATCAGTGCCATCCATCAAAGTGTCGATATGGCAACGCACGCTGTCTTCTATAGTCTGCCAGTTATTCCACAAGCCACTATGCAAGGTGTAGTATCGTGTCACCACCACATCGTGACCACTCAGATTCTTCACCACATATTCTTCGTTACAGGAAGGATCACATGAAGTCATCACTGCCAAACTTACCATGGCCAACATTAAGAGATGGACTGCTTTTTTCATGTTATTATTGGTATTATTTTAGAACGTGTATTCATTGATGTTATTATGCCATAGAGTTGAAATCAACAATCTTATAGTATTTCCCGTTCTTATCAATTTATATCTTCTACAAATCCCACTTGGTTTCATTGATTATAAGTAGCATACTCAAAAAGAACTAGTCAAAATGTATGATATATAATAGCAATTTCATTTTGACTAGCTTATAACATGATTGTATCTGATTTTCTGTATAACGATCAGACAACGATGCTGCCAATATATACTAAAGAACTTTTAGCAGCTCCACATCAAAGATAAGAGCAGAGAAGGGAGGAATGCTGGCACCTGCACCACGCTCACCATAAGCTAGGTTATAAGGGATATAGAAACGATATTTAGCACCTTCTTTCATAAGTTGCACACCTTCAGTCCATCCTGAGATAACCTGATTCAAACCAAAATCACAAGGTTCGTTACGTTGATAGCTGGAATCGAACACAGTTCCGTCGATCAAAGTACCATGGTAGTGGCAACGGACAGTATCGGTAGCTTTGGGTTGTTTTCCGGTACCTTCGGTCAGCACTTCGTATTGAAGACCACTTTTGGTAACATTAACACCTGCCTTCTTCGCATTTTCAGCCAGGAATTTTTCACCTTCAACCTTAGCGGCTTTACCTGCCTCGGCAGCAGCAGCTCTCTGACGCTCTTCAAGCTGAGCAAAGAATTGATTCAATATCGTGTTGGCCTCAGCTAAATCAACTTGCAATGGTTTACCGTTTACCACATCGTCAACAGCGGCGGAAAAATCATCAGCTACCAGAGCACCTTTTAAACCCATATCTCTAAGTTGTTGGCCAATGTTAAGACCTAAAGCGTAACTTGTTTTATCCATATTTCAATAATTTAATAATTTTATATTCCTTTGAATTGCTACTATTTGAGACATCTCCGTCCGTAGATATAACACATATTAGCAAATGCAAAGATAAGAAAATAAATCCACATAAGTGAAGTTATATGTTGAGGTGTTGATTTGTTTATTTGTTGATTTGATGATTTGATGAGGTGTTGATTTGTTTATTTGTTTATTTGTTGAGGTGTTGATTTGTGGAAGTGTTGATTTGTGGAGGTGTGGAGGCGTTGATTTGTTGATTTGTTGATTTGATGAGGTGTTGATTTGTTGATTTGTTGAGGTGTTGATTTGATGAGGTGTTGATTTGTTTATTTGTTTATTTGTTGATTTGAATACTGGTGGCCGTCCTGGGGCTGCCGGGGCGCAGGTTCGCGGGACGGGGCGCCGTCGCGTGGGCAGGGGGCAAAAAAAAGGGAAACCCTTTCGAGTTTCCCTGTACAGAAGATTGGCGGCGACCTACT
>JAZUDW010000119.1:0-23140 GCA_045639845.1 Bacteroidales bacterium | reverse complement strand
ACTTTCTGTCCCTCACTCCCTGCTGGCGGCTCTTTTTGATGCAGATTTCCATGGCTAATGTGTCCGACCTCCCTTTAATACCGGATTGGGAAAATACTTCTTCACCCGGCGGCCCTGCCTCAAAGCCATGATGCATTACCCTCTTAGAGATTTAAAACACGCTATATCGAGCTTCGCTTTTTGCAGAACTCTGATTGTCCCTTCGCAAAACTCTGCACAAGGCTTCGCAGAACTCTGTGTGAGACTTAGAAGAACTCTGAATAAGGCTTAAAAAAGCTCTGAATGAAGCCTAGGCGAACCCTAAACATTATTGTACAATATAGTATCACAACTATAGACGATCTGCCTTCGGTTGGTACTATTCTAACAGAAACAATTCAGAAGCTATTCCATCGGCATGGAGCAGTCCTTCAGTGGTAGGTTGATAGGCTATTGCAGAGTCGATAATGAGGCCAGCTTTGATATATGGCTGCATATTGTCCTGCAAGCAATGCGAATAGGGTGCGAAATGCTTATCAACAACACGTTTGTCAATACCTTCGTTGGTGCGCAGAGACGTCATAACATACTCATTGAATGCGTCGAGAATAGTGAGTGACTCTTGTTCAAAATAGTCTTGATTCTGCTCTACACCGCTGCAATACTCGCGGAGATTGGCCGTGTTCCATCGTCGGTTGGTTCCATCGAAAGAGTGAGCAGCGGCACCAAAGCCCCAATAAGGGGTACGATTCCAATAGCGGCTGTTGTGGAGCGACTTTTTACCGTTTTTACAGAAATTGGAAACCTCGTACTGCTGCCACTGGTGACGGACAATCCACTGACAAAGGGCTTCGTATTGCGATATAGCAACAGCTTCGTCGGCTGGATGTACAAGTCCTTTTCGGATCTGCTGATCAAGGATTGTCTTGGGCTCGACGGTAAGTGCATAGCAGGAGAGATGACTAATCGGTAGGGCTTCGACTTGATCCAACTGGTGCAGCCAATCGTCAGTACTTTGATTAGGCAAGCCGTAAATAAGGTCTATGGTAATATTGTCGAAACCATGACGATGGGCCTCAAGGACGGCATCGATAGCCCTACGGCCATCGTGAGTTCGACCAATGACAGCCAACTGATCATCGTTGAACGACTGTACGCCAATGCTGATCCGATTAAAGAAACTGAGCTGCACAAGCTGCTGCAGATAAGCATCTGTAAGGTCGTCGGGATTGGCCTCGATGGTGCATTCCTTCAAGCCGGACAGATTGAAGCAAGACCTAAGCGTGGTTACCACCTGCCCAATTTGTGACACCGAGAGCTGTGTGGGTGTACCACCGCCGAAATAGACAGTAGTGATGGGATGCCCGTCGTAGTGCCGACTACGTAGCTCTATCTCCCTGCAAATGGCATCAATATAACGTTGCTTGTCGTGGTTTCCGGCCAAAGAATAAAATGCGCAGTAGGTACATTTGCGACGGCAGAAGGGAATATGGCAATAGATCATGACTAATGAGCAGCTTCAGTACGTGTATGAATGTTTATTAATACAAAAAAGCCTCAATAAATTGAGGCTTTTTTTGTAGCGGGGATGAGACTTGAACTCATGACCTCCGGGTTATGAATCCAGCGCTCTAACCAGCTGAGCTACCCCGCCATCATTTTCTTTCAAAAAAGAGATTTCTTCTCTTGAAATCGGTTGCAAAAGTAAGAACAAATTTTCAATGCACCAAATTTTTTTTCAAACAAACCTTTGCCGACTACAACCATTTGTTGATTATTAACATTATATAGTATCAAAAAAAATCACCCATCCCATGAATAATAGCGCATATGAGGTCCTGATTCCTGAATCGAAATCTTTTTTTTGCATCCAATATCATTACTAATATTCAGCAAACAAACACAAACAACTTATTATAAACGAATTACACAACACCATCAAAAACAGACATTATTTTGATGAAACAAATAAGTCTGTGAAACTGAATACTGTACTATCGAAAAGACCTAGATCTGTGATTTTGAGTTTCGGGATAACGGGCAAAGCCATAAAAGCGAGAGTCATGAATGGAGCCGCCATTTGGCACCCCTGCTCAGCAGCCTGATTCTTGAGCCGGATGTGTCGATGCGCCACCTCGCCATACGACAAGTCGGACATCAGTCCGGCAATAGGCAGCGGAAGCACAGTGGTACGTTGCTGATCGCATACGCATAATCCGCCTTTGCATGCAACAAGCGTATTGATTGCATGGGAAATCTCCTTGTCAGAACAACCAATGGCGATAACATTGTGGCTATCGTGGGCAATGGTAGATGCCAAGGCGCCACACTTGAGACCAAAACCTTGAATAAAGGCCACTTGGGGTTTGGAGGGGTTGTAACGGTTTACTACAACGAGCTTCAACACATCGTCATCGACAGAAGGTATCACCTCTCCCCTATCAATCGTAGGATCCACAAGCTTAGAATCGGTGAGCAAAGATCCTTCTGTAGCCACAATTACTTTCATCATACACCCATGGTCAGGGGCCACCACACGCAGATCGGCTGCCGACACGGGTACAGCCGAGAAATTGTTGATAGGTTCGATATATGGTATCGGATTGTTAACGTAGATATCTGAGAGTGTGCCTCGTGTGGCATTATACACTTCGCAACCCATGATAGTGGTTGAGCAAACATTGAAATGCACAAGGTCATCGACCAGAATAAAATCGGCCGAGTCGCCCACCTGGAGCAACCCATGGTTAAGCCCATAGTGTCGATGGGGGGTAACACAAGCAGCATTCAGCACATTCCAAAGCGGCAACCCTTTGCCAATGGCCCGTCTAACAATCTCGTTGATATGGCCATGTTCCAATTCATCGGCATATTTGTCGTCTGTACAGAACATCAAAGAGTCATCATGAGAGGTCAACAAGGGTGCGAGTGTTTCGAAATCGCAAGCGGCACTACCTTCACGAATCAGTATCTTCATACCCAGACGAAGTTTTTCCTCAGCCTCTTCGAGGGTAGTACACTCATGATCGGTAGAGATACCTTGCATCACATACTGCTCTATTTGGGGGCCAGACACAGCAGGCGCATGCCCGTCAATAGGCTTATGAAGTCGGCGTGCAGCCTGCAGCTTACCCATCAGATCCGGATCGGCAAACAAAACACCAGGCACGTTCATCACCTCAGCAAGTCCATAGATATCATCACGTTGCAACAAAGCATCCACTTGGGTTGCATCGAGCACAGCCCCCGAAGTCTCAAAAGTGGTGGCAGGCACCCCCGACGGTGCTCCGAAATGGAAATAGAATCGGGTCCTTTTCCCACTCTCTATCATATAGTTTACACCTTCAACACCCATCACATTGGCAATCTCATGAGGGTCAGCCACAACGGCCACTGTGCCTTGCTGCACTGCCAAACGGGCAAAAGTATCGGGAGACAACAACGTGCTCTCAATATGAATATGACTATCAACAAAGCCAGGCAATGCGTAAGGTGCATCTGCTGCCAAAGGGCACGGCAGCTGCTCCAAAGCAGCAATACGGCCATCGATGATGACAATACGGGCATCAAAAATCTTTCGACTCACCACGTCAACCACGTGGGCTTCTATATATCTTTTCATAACAAAGTACAGTTCTTTTCATTACAAAGCACAAACGTGATACACAGCGCCTCTTCCTCGCTTTTCGGTTTTTCAAACACACATAATTACAAATCAATCCCAGTCATGCAGACCATATATTTTTTGCCGAAACCGACCAGCTACTGCTCATTATAGATATTATCCAGGAAGACACCCACATTGTTGATCACAACACTGGCAGCACTTTTGTCGATCACAATACGAAGCTGCATAGCACGGGTGACAGGAGTGAACACTATTCGCTTATAACCCACCGAAGTCTCTTCGGCTATAGTATGCCATTGTGCATCCCGGTCCATAGCCTCGACATGGAAACGCTCAATACGCTGCCCTAGGGGTATGTACTCCTGCAGCATCACACGGTTGAACTCCACCATACGGGGAAAGACCATCGTGATAGTATCGCAGACCACATTGTCGGCTGAAGCATAGTATGAATCATAATCATCGTCAAGAATATTGGAGACCGAATAGACCTTGCCCTTGCGAGGACAGGCAGCATACACACGTGCCCCCTTCGCCATATTGGTTGCAAAGATTTCGTCCAGCGCCTTGCGCAACTCTACCAGCCGCAGAGAATCCTCTTGCGGTATCAGGCCACGGGTGTCGGGAGGTACATTAAGCAGAAGCAACGAGTTGCGACCCACACTATTGTAATAAATAGTCAGCAGCTGTTGAAGACTCTTGGGATGTTCAGACGGACGATAGAACCACCCTGGGCGGATGGAAACATCCGTCTCGGCGGGTACCCAAGCAGCCCCCTTGCGATTGCCTTGGTTGAGCGTATCCGTCGAAGGAGCCTTGCCAGGCTCGTAGCCTTTTATATCAAGAGTTGACCAGCAAGTACGGCCAGCACACCCCCACTCGTTGCCCACCCAACGACAGCCAGGTCCCACATCACTGAAGATGACAGCCTGAGGATGACGAGAGAGGACAGCCTCGTTGAAGGCTCCCCAGTCATACACCTGCTTCTTGCCCGTAGGTCCCTCGCCATTGGCACCGTCGAACCATTGCTCAAAGATATCGCCATAGTGTTCGTGAGCCGAAGCCAGGGTTGCAACAAACTTGCGATTATACTCATCCGTACCATAGGCAGGATCGTTTCTATCCCACGGCGAAATATAAACGCCAAAACCGACACCGCCCAAGGCGCAAGCCTCGCTCAGTTCCTGCAGCACATCGCCCTTACCACTACGCCATTGGCTGTGTGCCACCGTGTGTGTGCTTACAGGGTTAGGCCAAAGACAGAAACCATCGTGATGTTTGGCAGTGATAATGATACCCTTCATACCCGCCTGCTTGGCCACCGCCACCCATTGGTTGCAATCCAAAGCCGTAGGGGCAAAGATATCCTCGGGTTCTGTACCGTCACCCCACTCATTGCCTGTGAAAGTGTTGGGACCGAAATGGCAAAACATATTCATCTCCATCTTTTGCCACTCCACCTGAGCAGCCGTGGGCACGGGACCGTAGGGCTCTATTGGGGCCGATCCACACCCCGCTAATGTTGCCAGCGAAAGCCACAGCATCGTGGCAAATATCATTCGTTTGTAGCGCATATATATATTCTCCGATTATAGATTTTGAATTTGCAAAAATACATATTTTTCAACAAACCACACCACTGTCTCAAAAAAAAACATTGCCACCCCCCAAAAATATATTTTTCATTTTTGAGCGTACCATCAAAAAAAGAGCCCCACTATATCATGTGGAGCTCTTTCGTCAATCTATCATTGTGATAGAAACTTAATGACTACGATCCGTGTATAAGCCACCAGGGGTGGCCGAGACACCATTGGCCATTAATATTTGAGAGGTTTCTTCTTGTCGGAGCCAAGAGAAGCAGCGATGAACTGGCGGTTCAAACGAGCGATATTGACACGTTTGATCTGCTTGGGGCATTCAGCTTCGCAAGCATAGGTGTTGGTGCAAGAGCCAAAACCGAGCTCGTCCATCTTGTGAATCATATTCTTCACACGTTCCTTAGCCTCGGGCTGACCCTGAGGAAGGAGGGCGAGGTGGCTAACCTTGGCACTAACGAAGAGCATAGCGGAAGCGTTTTTGCATGCTGCCACGCAGGCACCACAGCCGATACACTCAGCGGCATCCATAGCTGCGTCGCTCTTCTGCTTGGGAACGAGGATGCTGTTGGCATCGGGCACACCTCCGGTGGTGGTGCTCACATAGCCGCCGCTCTGGATAATCTTGTCGAAAGCAGTGCGATCAACCACGAGGTCTTTGATTACTGGGAAGGGCTTAGCACGCCAAGGCTCGATCCAAATCTCGTCGCCATCGTGGAACTTGCGCATGTGGAGCTGGCAAGTGGTTACACCATCGTCGTTGCCATGAGGACGACCGTTGATATAGAGGCCGCACATACCGCAGATACCTTCACGACAATCGTTGTCGAAGCATACGGGGTGAGCGATTTTATCGTTGATAAGTTGCTCGTTGAGGATATCGAGCATTTCGAGGAAAGAGCACTCTGCCGAGATATTATCGACGGTGTAGGTCTCGAACTGTCCTTTAGCTTGGGCGTTCTCTTGACGCCATATATGTAAAGTAAATTTCATTTCCTTGTCGCAATTAGTTTATTTGTAGTTACGTTTTTGGATCTTGATGTATTCGTAGTGGAGGTCTTCTTTGTGAAGTTCCTCGGTCTGCTGGAAGCCTTTGTACTCCCAAGCACCTACGTACATGAAGTTGTCGTCGTCGCGGAGCGTCTCGCCATCTTCGGTCTGATGTTCCTCGCGGAAGTGACCACCGCAAGATTCCTCACGATGGAGAGCATCGGTAGCAATAAGACGAGCCAATTCGAAGTAGTCGGCTACACGGAGTGCTTTTTCGAGCTCGGTATTCATCTCTTCGTTGGTACCCGTAACATTGACATCTTTCCAGAACTCGTTTTCGAGAGCGGTGATCAGTTCAAGACCCTTGGTCAGACCAGCCTTGTTGCGGCCCATGCCTACATAATCCCACATAATCTTGCCCAACTCTTTGTGGAAGTGATCGACGGTCTTGCTACCTTTGATGGAGAACAGACGCTCTATGCGAGCCTTAACATCCTTCTCTGCCTGATCGAACTCGGGTGTCTGATCAGAAATCTTACCCACGTAGATCTGGTCAGCGAGATAGTTTTGGAGGGTATAAGGAAGAACGAAATAGCCATCGGAGAGACCCTGCATGAGAGCAGATGCACCGAGACGGTTTGCACCGTGGTCGCTGAAGTTGGCTTCGCCTGCAGCGAACAGACCGGTGACGTTGGTCTGCAACTCATAGTCAACCCAAAGACCGCCCATGGTGTAGTGAACAGCAGGATAAATCATCATTGGGGTGGTATAGGGATCTTCATCAACAATCTTGTGGTACATCTGGAAGAGGTTGCCATAGCGAGCCTCTACCACATCGCGACCGAGACGCTGAATAGCCTCAGCGAAGTCGAGATATACAGCAAGACCAGTAGAACCTACGCCGTAGCCAGCATCGCAACGCTCTTTGGCTGCACGAGAGGCCACATCGCGGGGTACGAGGTTACCGAAGGCGGGGTAACGACGCTCCAAGTAGTAGTCGCGATCTTCCTCAGCAATATCGTTGGCTTTCTTCTTGCCAGCACGTATGGCTTCGGCATCTTCTTTCTTCTTGGGAACCCAGATACGGCCATCGTTGCGAAGCGACTCGCTCATAAGAGTGAGCTTAGACTGATAGTCGCCATGAACGGGGATACAGGTGGGGTGGATCTGAACGTAGCAAGGATTGGCAAACAAGGCACCTTTCTTGTGACAAGCCCAAGCTGCAGAACCATTGGAGTTCATAGCATTGGTAGAAAGGAAATAAACGTTGCCGTAGCCACCGGTGGCTACTACCACAGCGTGGGCTGCCCAGCGCTCTATGGCACCGGTCTTAAGATCACGAGTGATGATACCGCGAGCACGGCCATCTACTACTACGAGGTCGAGCATCTCGTGACGTTCGTGCAGCTTAACGCTGCCACGATGGATCTCGCGACTGAGTGCACCGTAGGCGCCAAGGAGAAGCTGCTGACCGGTTTGACCACGTGCATAGAAGGTTCGGCTTACCTGAGTACCACCGAAGGAACGGTTGTCGAGCAGTCCACCGTAGTCGCGAGCAAAGGGCACACCCTGCGCAACGCACTGGTCGATAATACTGCCGCTGACTTCAGCCAAACGATAAACATTGGCTTCGCGAGCACGGTAGTCACCACCTTTGATAGTATCTTTGAACAGACGGCCGATGCTGTCACCATCATTCTGATAGTTTTTGGCAGCATTGATACCACCCTGTGCGGCAATGGAGTGAGCACGACGAGGGCTGTCCTGAATACAGAAAATATCTACATCGAAACCGAGAGCACCCAGGGATGCTGCTGCGGAAGCACCAGCCAGACCGGTACCAACAACGATCACTTTGATCTTACGTTTGTTGGAAGGATTTACGAGCTTTTGTGCTGATTTATAATTGGTCCATTTTTCAGCCAAAGGACCTTCAGGTATCTTAGAATCTAATTTCATAGAATGTTTCTTTCTTATGTTTATTTTATAGTGATCGGTGATCCGAGAACAGTGATTCGCCGAATGTACTTCTTTTGAATGATCTGTGATCGGTAACTAGTGATCCGACGAATGTACCCACAGGGGTGTCGGAACGCTCATCACACATCACTGATCACTAAAGAATCACTGATCACTCATCACTGATTACAGATTCAATTAATGAATATTAAAGTACAAACAACACATACAGGGGAACGATGGCGAAGCCAAGGCAAATAACCCAAGCGAAGATGATGCCGATCACAGAGATGATGGGGTACCAAGTATAGTTGGTGAGGCCCAAAGTCTGGAACGCACTCTCGAAAGCATGACGCATGTGAAGCCAAAGGAATACGAAGCAAGCCAGATACACGATAGCATAAAGAGGATTGCCGAAGAGATCGCGAGCCTGATAGTAGAAGTCGGGTTCGATTTCTGCCTTAGGAAGAGCTTCACTAAGCATTTTCTTGTCCTCTTTGCTGATTTTGTGAATCCATTTGCCATCCTCGGAGAGCATATCGTCGGAGGTAACCACTTTCTCCATAAAAGCGAGCACGGGAAGAGCTCTCTTCATATTATCAAGCTGTTCGGTTACGCGGCTCATCTGCTCGGGGTCAAGCTGAGCAGCCATAGCCTGAACCTGCTGCTCGTTGGCAGCGATGAACTCTTCGGGGCTCATGCCGTAGCGTGCACATTCCTGAAGAGCATTCAGTTCTTGACTATTAACCTCTTCGGTCTTAACCATGTAGATACCATCGGTAACACCAATCTTCACAAAATAGAAGTTGAAGAAGTGAAGCACGAGGAAGAGAAGGATCACAATACCGGTGTAGATCATCAGTTTGGAACCCTTGGAGGTTTTGGACTTGCTGGCATGGCGATATCCCACGGGACGAGCCTTTTTGTTCTGCAGGGTGATGATGATGGTGCAGATGATGTGGAACACAAGTACTGCCAGAAGAACGAGTTCAAAGACCTTAACAAAGATGTTAGTGCCCATGAAGTGGCAGAATTGTGAGTACCAGTCACCACCGTCATTTCTTAGAATGCAAAGGTTGGCACACATGTGGAAAGCAAGGAAGAGCAGCAAGAACCCTCCCAACAGAGCGATCACGAGTTTCTTCGTGACGGAACTAATTTTTACTAAATTGCTCATGAGTGTTTTAGTGTTAAAAATTTAATAATGTATTGATTAATTGATTTTTTTCTTATTCTGATTGATTAGATGGCATTACCCTCCAGATCGAACTTCAGCGTAGATTCATCATCGAGGGTCACAATATAACCATCGAGCAACTTCTCCATTCCAACAATGCGAAGCGACTTGTTGCGTTGGGCTACGAATTTTCTAATCGAAGCAGGTATAGCACTTTCCGGTATCACCTTTTGGGCCTTAACCTCACGCCAACCACCGTCTCGGTTGAAGTAGATCATCGTACCATCTACCAAGCGTACGGTATATTGGATAGTGTAACCATCTATAGTCTGCCAAATATAGCTTATTGACACATTGTTCCAATTATCCATCACATAATGTTGGGCAGCTTTGGGTAACTGGTCCCGTTTGATCTGCTTTCGGTTGTCGGCAAAAAGGCTTCCTGCCATCATTACGAGGCTGAGTAATATCAACAGCGTTTTTTTCATCACCTTATTTATTATTTATAGTTGTTTTGTTTAGATACATAATAACAGAACAATTGATCCATTAACACAATCCTGTGGCTACTTGAATAAATTGTTTAGATAGTTCATACATTGCGTCACATTGAAGTACCAATTCACCGACTGCTGAGAAAACTTGCTTTGGGCCATCAGCATATCGTACGAAGACTTTCCTTTGTGCAGCAACTGCTGTTCGCGGGGATAGAGCTGGTATAAATGAAGTACGGAATATTCATTGGACACAAACAACACGTGCATTGCCTTCTTCATAGTTTTACCATCGCCCGAACGGATAATGGGAGCCAGCACCTGCATCACACGATAATGATAGCGGGCTATAGCAGAGGAATCGTCCAACCTCGATGCCAAAGACCAGCAAGCTATAAGAGCATCGACGGAGAACGGCGATTGCACAGCCCAAGCCTGAGCCATAGCGAAAGCTCTCTGGTTAAGAGCCAGCACCTCGGCAGGCGAAGAGGAAGAACCGCTGATCTCGTTCATCAGTACACGTACAGAATCTTCCATATCCGAGTCTTGGTACGGATCGTAGTTTTTCTGAAACACAGTACCATAATACAGATAGTGGCACTGTTCGAATGTCAGAGTACTATCGCCTTTCACGAAACGTTCCATCAACATCGGGTAATAATACTCACCCGTCGGGTTGTCCACAATCTTCGATATTTTCTTATAATCGGGCACCATTATAGCATGATCGGTCAAAGTGGACCACTGGGCAAAAGCCCCCGCAGACCACACAAACATCATGATTACAACCACCGATTTAAGAAATAATGCAGACAATTTCATATAATATAAAAGAATCTATTTATTATATACTAAGGGCATGGGATGATTGAGGAAACAGAGATCACGGCTATGGCTATCGTAGGCCAACTCACCATTCACAAACGTTTTCTCAACACGACTATGGAAAGTCATCCCTTCCAAAGGCGACCATTCACATTTATAGAGAAGGTCTTCCTTTCTCACCACCTGTTCTACGTTGGGACGTACCAAGACCAAATCGGCATAATATCCTTTACGGACAAAGCCCCTGTCTTCAATCCCAAACAACACGGCAGGGTTGTGACTCATTTTGGACACCAGCAGAGGTAGCCAAGTGGCGACCACATCCTTATCGTGGTTTTCTGCAGCAAAGAATCCTTCCAACATCATCAGCAAGGTGTGCTGAATAGAAGGGATGCCGCTAGGAGCATCGAAATAAGGCTTCTGCTTACTATCCCAAGTATGAGGTGCATGATCGGAGCCTATGGTATCGATAAGGCCATCATAAAGAGCAGCCCAAAGAGCCAAACGATCATCGTTTGTTTTGATAGCAGGATTGCATTTGATAAGATTGCCAAGCTCGGCATAATCCCTATCATCGAACCAAAGATGGTTGGGCGTCACCTCGGCAGTAATATGCTTTTCTTGGAGCGACTGGTTGCTAAGCACATTGAGCTCGGTAGCCGTGCTGATATGAGCCACATGAAAACGAGTGCCATACTTACGAGCACGCTCAATAGCACGGTAGGTCGATACATAGCAAGCTTCACTGTTTCGGATCTTGGGATGCAACTCGGCTGTCTCTTTCTCTGTGCCGCCAAACTCGCTCCGGTACATTAATGTATTGCTCCTGATGATCGACTCTTCTTCGCAGTGGGCCACAATAAGTTTCTTGGCATGGGCAAATAGATGATCGAGTTTAGCAGGATCGTTTACAAGCATATTACCTGTTGAAGAACCCAAAAAGAGCTTGATAGCAGCATAACGTGAGGTATCGACAGCCAACAACTCATCAATGTTGTCGTTGGTAGCGCCAAGCATGAAACCGAAATTTACCACCGACTTCTGCGCAGCCATTCGCTCTTTCTCATCGAGCAAGGCGAGCGAGATAGTCTGAGGCTGCGTGTTGGGCATATCAACCACAGATGTCACACCTCCAGCTACAGCTGCACGGCTCTCTGTTGCGAAGTCGGCTTTGTCGGTCAGTCCTGGATCGCGAAAATGTACATGAGTGTCAATAACACCCGGCAACAGATAGCAACCTTCGCCATCTATTACCTCGGTGTAGGCCGACAGCGATTCAGGTTCCAAACCAGGCTCATAGTAATCCACACTGAGAATCCGCTGACCCTCTACCACCACAGCACCATGACGAATGGTACCCTCATTGACGATATTGGTATTCTTAATAACAAAAGTCATAACAGAAATAGGGTAATAATGTTACTGTTGTGATATTAGAATTTCTTTCTTTCAGCCCAACGACGGCCAGCCGTCATAGCTTCTGAGTTGGTCTCGTAAATATTCTTTACCACAAACTGTCCCGTATGGTCTATGCACCCCCAGCGACCGTCCATCTTCGAAGGTGCCACACGATTGTTCCATGTTTCGATAAAAGGACGAGCATCTTCAAAATGAGGTTGGATAACCCAGTCGCCTTTGAAATCAACATAGCCCCAATATCCCGATTCGGTATTCTTTACAGGCCAAAGCCAATGTCCTAATTCCTGATTATTGTCCCATTCATAGCCTGCATGATATGCATCGATACTAATCACAAACACATTGTTGGAGAGCCATTCTCCATTCTCGTCAATACTGGCCCAAAAGCCTTCGTATTTACAAGTCGCGAAACGGCCTGTGTCGTTTACAAAATGGGTAGCATCTTGATAGATAGGTTCAATGCACCATTCCCCGGTAGGATCCACCCAACCCCACATACCGCTTGCGATATCGGTGACGGGAAGACGCCATCCGCTCATTTTGCGGCCATGCTCTATCTGGCTCAACGCATAGTCGGCATCCTTCATGGTGAAGAAAATACAATGAGAAATCACCTTACCGTTGCGATCAATGGAACCCCAACGTCCATTCTGCTTCACTTGAGCATAGATGTATTTGTGGTCAACACCGAAAAAGTCGGTAGCTTCATATTCGGGTTCTACACTCCACCGGCCTAAATAGTCAACATACCCCCACATACCCGTGCTTTTGTCGCAGGTAGGATAGCGCCATGTATCATAATGCAAACCACTAATCCATTGTTCACCAGCCATATCAGCATCGGCTTGTTCCATAAACACGTTGGCTATTACCATCACACCCTTGCCGTCAATACACCCCCAACGATCGCCCAACTTAACGCAGGCATAATTCATAGGTTCGGTACCCTTGAATGGGGTAGCATCCTGATACACGGGTTGGAATTTCCAATCACCATAGTAGTTGACGAACCCCCACTTATGGTCGGCAGGATTCATCATGGGGTACACCCATTTGCCAGGTTCACCACCTGCCTCCCAGGCTTTGCCCGCTGCTTCAGCCTCTTGCCAAGAGTGGAAAATATTACGAACCACCATTTGGCCTCTTACGTCACAACACCCCCAGTAACGGTCCAGTTTCACCACGGCAAAACGTTTAAATTTGCCTTGGAACTCAAACGCAGTACCAAACTGTGGAGCAATCTGCCAACCACCATCGTCGTTGCGATAGCCGTACAATTTATTGCTTTTGTCTTGTGACAATGTTTGTGCAGAGATGCCGCCAACGAGAGCAAAGAGCAAGAATATGAATATGGTGAGTCTTTTCATAATTAATAAATTCACTTTAGTATCGAAATGCAAAGATACGTATTTATTATAAATATTAACAATTATCCCCAAAAAAAGTTTTCAACATGGCGATGTGATGTAAGGTTGACAAATGAAATGAGATAAGTGATAATATCGACATAACTGCACAAGAGTATCGCATTCTTACCTATCAAATATCACACTACGGCAAATACACACATGACTGATATTCGAGTTTTTATTGATGCAGAATAAAAAAAAGATGTATTTTTGCAATGTTCTAATGAGAGAGATTATTAGAATAAAATTTATGGATATCACCAACTTGGCATAGTTTAAATCTGCCCCAAAAGTTACGCACTAATGGAAAAGAGAATAGGAACTATCACTCTACTCATTGCCGACCGAAGTATGTCGGCCACAATCAACAGCATAATTTCCGAATATGCCGACATTGTATTATGTCGGCAAGGACTACCATTCCGAGAACGTCCTATTGCGGTAATAGCGCTAATGGTTGAAGGTTCTATCAACCAGATAAATACCTTGTGCGGTAAACTGGGAAAACTGCACGGCGTAGAAGCAAAAGCCGTTGTAACTTCGCCATGTTCAGAGAAATAAACAACAGTACTGTTGCTCTGATAAGTTGTCCCCCGACGACATTACGGAATTGTAATATAGACTTACCCCTTCCCAAAAAACAGAGTTTATCATTCAATAACAATCAAATAAACTTTCACTAAAGAATAATACAAAAAAACATAAATCATTATGAAACATCAAAACTTCATAGATCGAGACAAACTCTATGGGCTCTTGGACAACAATCAGCCCTCAGAGTCTGAACTCAACGACATCCTCAACAAAGCTCGCAAACTTAAAGGTCTCAACCTTCACGATGTAGCCAAACTTTTATGTGTAGAAGACGAAATTGATATCCAGAAAATCTTAGATACCGCTCATTTCTGCAAAGAAGAGATCTATGGCAAACGCCTCGTGCTCTTCGCCCCTATATATACAGGTAATGCATGTGTAAACAACTGCGTGTACTGCGGCTTCCGCAAAGACAACAGAGCACTGCACCGTAAGGTTTTAACCATGGACGAAATCGAGCAAGAGACCTTACAGTTGCTGCGTATGGGCCACAAACGAGCACTACTCATCTGCGGCGAATCGCCTCGCAACGACGCCGACTATATGGTAGAAGCCATTCGCCGCACCTATAAAGCCAAAGACGAGAAGGGTTCTACCATTCGTCGTATTAACGTAGAGTTGGCCCCTATGAGTGTGGATGATTTTGCCAAACTCAAGGCCGAAAAGATTGGCACATATGTTTGTTTCCAAGAGACATACGATCCGATAGAATACGCAAAGTTCCATCCGGCAGGCACACCCAAAGGCGACTACCTAAACCGCCTCACAGTAATGGACCGCGCTATGGAAGGTGGAATCAACGATGTAGGGCTCGGTGTCTTGTTCGGTTTGGTGGATTATCGATTTGAGATCCTCGCCATCATGGAACACGCCCGCCACCTCGAAGAAGACTTCGGTTGTGGTCCTCATACTGTTTCGTTCCCTCGCATCGAACCTGCAGAAGGCACCCCGTTCAGTCTTCCTGAAAATATTCCTCACCCCGTAAGTGACAAAGACTTCCGCAAGATCATTGCCATCATACGCATCGCTATGCCCTATACCGGTATTATTATATCCACTCGTGAGAATCCCGCCATGCGCGACGAACTGGTGAAATACGGTGTAAGCCAGATTTCTGCAGCTAGCGAAACCAACCCTGGCGGCTACGAAGACGACAACACTGGTGCGCAGTTCACTCTTGGCGACCATCGCTCACTCGACGAGGTTATCTCCATGATGATAGATGGTGGTTACATACCATCATTTTGCACAGGATGCTATAGAAAAGGCCGCGTAGGTGCCGATTTCATGGATCTAGCCAAACCAGGTTTAATCAAGGAATACTGCAAGCCCAACGCAATGTTTACATTCCGCGAGTATCTGGAAGACTACGCTTCACCTGCCACTAAGGCCAAAGGTCTGGCTCTTTTAAAAGAACTCACCCAGACATTCTCGAAAGAGGAGCTCAAACGTCGAGTGGAAGGCAATCTTTGCAAGATTGGTGACGGCGAACGAGACCTGTACTTCTAACTATTGTCGAATTGTTGTTTGTTGATCTGATGAATTTCACCTTATTGACAACAACAATTCAACATATCATAAAAGCAAATGGCAAATTAGAGCCACCATTGTTAATCTGTAGAACTGTTAATAACTATAGGAACAGCCGCCTACAATTATCAACAGTTCTACAGATCAACATTTTATTCAGACCCACCTATTCTCTTGTCAGTATCTCCCACCATATTGAAGGCAAATAGATATTTTCAATATCCGTAGCATCATTAAAAAGTGGTGCAATCTCTTCATCCCTGAAACCAGCGATACCGCAACCTATACGAGTCACAAGATACTTTTCTGAGGGATGGTCTTTGGCATATTGAACAAAGTCATCCACATAAGGTTTTATGGTCTCTACCCCACCCTGCATGGTGGGTATAGCATAGCACTGTCCCTGCCGGCCCACACCTTGTCCCCACACTGCACCGAATTTCAGAAAGGCCGCACGAGCAGCGCCTCCGCCATGATATCCATTCAGATTGCTACCAAAGACAAAAACCTCACCATCGCTCAATTTTGAAATGGAGCCAGGACATATTCTTCGAGCTGTGGCATCTTTCGGAGCCCGGAGGCATTTATAACCATATTTCTTGCAAAATAGATTCATAACATCAAGTAAATCATTCGAAAGTAGTTTAGCAACAAAGGACTCTATCTCGTCGGGAATATGTTTGTAGTAAGCCCCAGCTATTCCACCGGTGATACATGCCAACGTATCGCTATCACCACCCAATGAGACAGCAAGGCGAATAGCATTTTCAAAATCCGTACTGTCAAGGAAAGCGATAATAGCTTCAGGCACTGTTTCCTGGCAACTCTCATTGAAGCAATATGTCGGTCTTATCTCATCGCAATTGCGATGCAAATTATAGCCAAAGGTTTGCTCTATATAGTCTCGGATCGTCTCTTTGCTATCACCCTGTCGAGCCATAAATATTGCTGCAGCAGTAGCCTGAGCCCCTTTGATACCTTCGGGATGATTGTGCGACACCTCGGCACTGCGTTGTGCCCACGCCACGCTTTGCTCCATAGTCTCGGCAGCGTAACCCACAGCACTCACTCTCATTGCAGAGCCATTACCCCAACTGTTGTAGGGTTGTGGGTTACTTTCCGACAACCACCTACGAAACCCCGATCCATATCCGCCCATGGGACAAGGATAAAGGCGAGCATAAGAGCGCATTGTGTCCACAAGCCCTTCGAACGAGAGATTGTTGTCGTTCACCAACCAAGCTGCCACAGCCAATGACATCACACTATCGTCGGTATAGTTCATGCGTGGGTTGAACAGATCAAAATCTGTTTGCTTGATATTGTTGAATTCATAAACAGAGCCTACAACATCACCGGCTATAGCCCCAAGTATTGCACAATAATTTTTATTCTCAGTCATTTTCAAAATTCTAATTTAAAACCTTTTTTCTTTAGTTCATTGTAACTATCCTCATTAAAGGAATAAAGGAAAGCTTCACGTTTTGCGGTAGGCCAAACCGATTCATCCAACTTGGTAAGGAGGTTGAAGTGCAACATCTTCTTAGAGAAATTTGCCCTATCGAATCTGACATCCAAAATAGCCTCATACAACAGCTGCAGTTCTTTCATAGTAAACTTCTTGGGAAGAAGATCGAAACCTATGGGTCGGAAATGAATTTGTTCTCTCAATCTTATCAATGCCATCCGGAGAATACTGTCGTGATCAAAAGCCAGTTGTGGGATATTATCCATCGAAAACCATTGTGCCTTGCTAGCATCGTCGCCACCCTGCACGTCTTGCAGTTTGCACAACGCATAATATGCAATGGTTATTACCCGTTCGCGAGGATCCCGATCTGGATCCGTGAAAGTATGGAACTGTTCTAAATACTCGACCGTCAAGTCTGTTTCCTCCTTCAACTCCCGTAGTGCACACGCCTCTGCAGTCTCTGTAGGCCTCAAGAATCCACCAGGGAAAGCCCATTTACCTTTGTAAGGGTCGATGCCGCGCTCTATGAGGAGCACTTTGAGACTGGCACCATCAAAACCAAATATCACACAATCTGTGGCCACCGCATGATGGGGATATCTATATGTATATGTCTGATCTGAGCTCATGGCTTGATAATATTATTTCCGATGCAAATATACAAACATTAATCCAATTGAACAACAATCGTAGTATTTTTCGCTCACCCCCTATCGATCAAGGCCCACCATTCTTGTGGCAAAGACACATTGGGGAGAGACTTGGCATCTATAAACAACGCCGCCATCTCACGATCAGAATAGCCAGCCGTACCACATCCGATTCTAGTAACCCAAAACTTAATCTCTTGATGCATTCTCGCAAAATCAACAAAACGATACACCGCCTTTTTCATCGCCCTATAACTCAACCCTACTGTTGGTATAGCATAGCTCTGACCCTGTAATCCCTCGGCCACACCCATCACAGCACCGAATTTGCGAACAGCTGCCAGGGAAGCATTACCAGAATGAATACCTTTTACATTGCTGCCAAATACAAATACCTCATTGCTGTTCAAATACTTTACGCGCTCAGGTGTAACCCTATCCTGAGGCCAATTGCAAAAACAATCCTCTTCAAAAAAACCACCTTCTATCACCTCTACATTACGACTCACACATTCATTCCAACGCAAGCGAGCCCTTCTCTCGCGTTCAAACATAGCATCCGTCCCTTCTTGCGTTGCCTCAAAACACATCGTGTCGCCGATACCAACCTTCGCGGCTTCTGCTTCCACATCCTGGTTGGCACCAATATAGGTAAAACGCCAACCCTCTTTCTTTAATTCGTTTATGAGTTCCAGCAACTGACTACCCGTCCATTCTCGAGAATCATTTTCATATCCGTCAGTAATAATCGTTACCAAAACACGGTCACCGTTCTCTACCTGTGGCTTCAATCGAGAAACAGAGATACCAATTGCATCATACAAGGCTGTCATACCGCGAAGCTCATAGTCACAAGAAGTCACCGTCCTCGTCAAAGCGATAGGCAGGTCTATATATACATATTGAAGACACTCACCTCCCGAGGCAAATGAAAGCAGACTCACATATTGACCTACTTCTGTGTGTTTCTGGGCCGCCATCCTTATCGTATTTAACGTTTCGTTTATACCAGATAGTGCTTGGTTGTAAATACTTCCCATCGAGCCTGAGGCATCGACAATAATTAAATTGTGAACTTTTGTTTTCATCATCATTATACAGTTTTTGTGTTTTATACTTTTCTTGTGTAAATTTTACAACTGCAAAGATACACACATTTTTCAAACTGCAAATAAAATTTGCGTAAATTTTACACTAGTTATACAGAAAACAGACCAATATGCTATTATATCAAATTGGTTATCAAAACAAATAGAAAAAATTAAGAAGTTCAAAAAAAATCATCAAAATAAGCAGACAGTATCAAGGTAACGATTCATTTTTATGGCAAACGGACCCTTCTCGAGTAAATTTTACCCAATAAAACAACGTAACACACAAACAATAAAAAACTCAAAAAAATTGCCGGGAAAAGATTTTTCAGTATATTTGCACGTTTGGAATTTGATAATGAATTGTCATATCAAATAGAAAATAAATATATTGAACATTAACAATAAATAAATTAATAATTAAAAATGAAAAAAACATTAGTTACAGTGATGACTTTAGGCCTAATTGCAGCCGTAGGTTGCAAAGGCGGCGACAAGCCCGCTGAACTGACTTCGGGTATCGACCTCAACAATCTCGATACCACAGCCAGTCCTGTTGATGATTTCTACCAATACGCCTGTGGCGGTTGGGTAAAGAACAATCCCCTTGATGCCGAACATAGCCGCTACGGTGCTTTCGACATCTTGGCCGATACCAACCGTGAGCAAATGCGCTCCCTTATCGACGGTATTGTGGCCCAACAAAACGAAAAAGGCTCCATCGCCGACAAAATCGCCACTCTCTACTCCGTAGGTATGGACAGTGTTCGTCTGCAGCAACAAGGTGCAGAACCCATACAGGCTCTCCTCAACGAGATCAACAGCATCAAGACACGCGAAGACCTCACCAAAGAACTCATCGTCCTTCATCGCCAAGGTATCGACCCCTTCTTCGGTCTCTTCTCCGAAGCCGACTTCACCAACAGCAAGATGCAGATCGGTTGGGTTTATCAAGCTGGCATAGGCATGGGTGAACGTGATTACTACCTCTCGGCTATCAACAAAGATAAACAAGAGAAATACGTTGAACTGATGACCAAGGAATTTGGTCTCGCCGGCTACGACAAAATGTCTGCATTCGGTGCCGACGTTCTCGCCAAGATGGTATTTGGACTTGAAACCCGCATCGCTAAAGCACAATACGACAAACTGAAAAACCGCAACCCCTACGCCACCTTCCACAAGATGAACGTAGCCGATGCCGAGAAGCTGGCTCCCGCTATCGGATTCAAAGCTTACTTCGACGCTATGGGTATCGAAAATATGGACACCTTCAACATGGCTCAGCCCGAATACATCAAAGAAGTGTCCAACATCCTCGCCAAAGAAAACATTGAGACCATCAAGGCCTACTATGCATGGAACGTAATCAACACTGCTGCAAGCTATCTGAGCGACGAATTCGTAGAGGCCAATTTCGACTTCTTTGGCCGCACCATGAGTGGTATGGAACAGAACCGTCCCCGCTGGAAACGTGTCACCGGTACCCTCAACGGCACTATGAGCGAAGCCCTCGGCCAGCTTTATGTGGAAAAATACTTCCCCGCCGAAGCTAAAGACCGCATGATCGCACTTATCGACAACCTCAAGGATGCCTTTGAACAGCGCATTAACGATGCCGCTTGGATGAACGCAGCCACCAAGGAGAAAGCTATCGAAAAACTGCACACCATCTATGTGAAGGTTGGCTATCCCGATAAATGGAGAGACTACAGCAAGCTCGACATCCAGAACGACAGCTACTTTGCCAATATTCTTCGTTCCAACGTATTCGATGTAGAATACATGCTTGGTAAGATCAACAAACCTACCGACCGCGACGAATGGGGTATGCCTCCTCAAATGGTCAACGCTTACTACAACCCCACCACCAACGAAATCTGCTTCCCCGCTGCTATCCTCCAACCTCCTTTCTTCAACATGAATGCAGACGATGCAGTCAACTATGGTGCTATCGGTGTTGTTATCGGTCACGAGATGAGCCACGGTTTCGACGACCAGGGCCGTCAGTATGACAAAGATGGCAACCTCAATGATTGGTGGTTGCCCGAAGATGCACAGAACTTCCAAGCTCGTGCAGAGAAACTGGCTGCTTACTTCGACAAGATACCCGTGCTCGACGATCCCCTCACCATGGCAAATGGCCAACTCACCCTCGGCGAGAATATTGCCGACAACGGTGGTCTCCATATATCTTATGTAGCACTTAAGGCAGCTATGGAAAAAGGTCAGGTAAACAAAGAACCCATGGACGGTTTCACTCCCGAACAGCGCTTCTTCCTTGCCTACGCTGCCGTATGGGCCAACAACATCCGCAACGAAGAGATTATCCGCCTCACCAACGAGGATGTACACAGCCTTGGACGTCTCCGTGTAAATGCTACCCTGAAACACGTTACCGAATTTGTTGAAGCATTCGGCGTAAAAGAAGGCGACGGCATGTGGTTGGCTCCTGAAGAGCGTGTAACTCTTTGGTAACAAACAGATCGGAGTATTTCCCAATCTATTGGGAACCACAATACTCCAAATAATAAAAAGCGGGGACTGTCAATCGACAATCCCCGTTTTTCATCCCACTACAATGTGCAATCATTTGAAGACGATACTCGACATCTCTACTCAATAGTTAGATGACGACTAAAACAAACTCATTTAAAAAACAAAAATAATGCCTAAAGTAATATTGATCAATGGAAGTCCTCGCACTATGGGCAACACCCGCATGGCTCTGCGAGAAATAGAACGATACCTTCAATCCGAAGGTATAGAAACCGAATGCATCCAAGTAGGTAATAAAAACATACGAGGCTGCGTTGCTTGCGGGAAATGTAGAGAACTAGGCCATTGCGTTGTCGATGATGAAGTAAACCAAGTAGCAGACATGCTACGCGAAGCAGATGGACTGGTAATAGGATCACCCGTATATTACGCATCACCCAACGGTACCCTCATATCATTCCTAGACCGCCTATTTTACTCAGCTTCGTTCGATAAAAGCATGAAGGTTGGAGCTGCCGTTGCAGTAGCTCGTCGCGGAGGCTGTACTGCCGCGCTCGATGTACTCAACAAATATTTCACTATCAGCGGCATGCCAATCACCCCCTCTCAATACTGGCCAATGGCACATGGTGCCGAGATGGGCGAAGCTGTATTCGACGAGGAAGGAATGCAAACCATGCGTCGAATGGCCGTCAACATGGCCTTTCTCATCAAGAGTATCGCTATGGGAAAAGAAAAAAACGGACTCCCGAATCTTGACGAGCCCAGTCTTCGTACCAACTTCATTTCGAAATAATACCCACACCAATTCATACGATACAGTCTGGACTTCTCCGAAGAGTAAAAGTAATTCGATTGATTTATTTGAGGATTTTTTCCCAAAAGCATCCCATATAGTTTCATTATTGTAGTCTGGAAACATATCATTTCCCACACCCACGCGTTTGAAGCTATAGCGAAGCAGAGGGCATCCTGTAAAATACGGATTAATTCGCGGAATAATTCGCCATTTATTTTGCTTTTCGAAGGCATCAATAAAGATTTGCATGTTTCAAGCAAACATTAATTGCCATAAATTGGATATTTATTTCAATAAATAATAGTGATTAGTGAACGGAGAACAGTGATTGGTGATTTGAGATATTGTGATCAGTGATCGGACAATACCACCCTGTAAATACATTTGTCGGATCACTGTCACTGATTACGGTTCACTGAACACTGTACACATATCAATATGCTTGGCGCCGATACTTGGTATCGACGCCTTTTTACATGCATTTGGGAAAGATCCACCCGTTGTCATTTTTGTTTTTTGAGGCTGTGGTGAGGAAAGAAAAAAGGATGTCTTTGTCCGAATTGATCAATTTTCACGTAAAATGTTTTGGGACGAAAAACAAATTCCTCCATTGGAAGTTCTATTTTGACAAAATATTATCCATTTTCCCCATATTTATTAGCCATACAGACACAGAAAAGGCAAAATTCCTCCAATGGAAGATTTTCATGGGTGGGATGAAATGATTTTCGTGTAAAAAAGACAAATTCGCTGCTGTGATTTCAAAATTATTCGTATTTTTGCAAAAGTATTCTAATCTGAACATTTATGACGATGAAGACTCTTTCTATCCAGCTGCCGGAAGGCAGCACCTCCATACTGCATCCGAGAAGAGTGTCTGCTATGCCTTTAGCAGAGTTCTGTACATGGATGAGAAGAGTGTCTTATTTCAAAAATCAGAGCTCTGTATTTTCGCCTTCGCGCGTGCGCGAATCTATTTTTTATTGTTCCTTCAGGGCACCTTGGGTGCTCTGGGTGGCCCATTTCCT
>JAZUDW010000118.1:0-6440 GCA_045639845.1 Bacteroidales bacterium | reverse complement strand
TGAAGGGTGGAACTATATCTATATACTTTCTTAGAAAAAATAATTAATTAAAATTTAAACATTTTTTTTAATTAATTAATTATTTCTATACTTTTATAGAAAACAGTTCCACCCTCCACACCCCACGAAGCCCATCGACATATAAAAAATAGATTCGCGCACGCGCGAGGGAGAAAACACAGAGCTCTTATTTTTGAAATAAGACACTCTTCTCAACCGCTTACAGAGCTCTGCTGAAGGCCAAGAAGGCACTCTTCTTAGATGCAGAATGGTGGTGCAGCTTTCCGTCAGTTGGATAGAAAAAGTCAATTTCATCATATAAGTATTAGCTTGGATCTCTTTGCAAGAGATACGAAAAAAAATTGAAATCACAACACCGAATTTGTCTTTTTTACGCGAAAATCATTTCGTCCCTCCCACCTGAAATCTTCCCATTGGAGGAATTGAGTCCAAAATGGAGGAATTTGAACCTTTTTGTACTGATAAAGCCAAGAATGATGGAGAAAACGAATATTACTTTATCAGAAAAAATCTTCCAATGGAGGAATTCGTATTTTCGTCCCACACCATTTTACGTAAAAATTGAAAGTTCGGACACAGACAACCTGTTTTTTTCTACTCTCAACAGACTCGAAAAAACAAAAATCGACACCAAGATGATCTTCCCTCAAATGCATGCAAGAAGGCATCGATATATCATAACAGTGATCAGTGAAGGGTGAGGCGTGAGGTGTGAACTGTGATACGACAGATGTAAGTGCTGAGTAGTATTGTCCGATCGCTGACACAAATCACAAATAATTATTGAAATTTATGTCCAATTCTTGGCAATTAATGTTGAAATGATACGTACAAGTCTGTGATTAATTCTTCGGCGAAGCGCGAATTAATTCGTGAATAGTGAACCGTAATCAGTGATACGACTTGGAGGAAAAATGTAATACCAAATTTTGATTTTTGTAATACCAAATCGATTTTTGGTATTACATTTTCGACAGAACCTATCATCACACAACACTATTCATCACAACATATTTAACAGGTTCTTATCCCTAAATAGGGGAGTAGGCTTTTGAAAATTAAATAATTGAAAATACAAAACGCTGATATATAGCAAAAAAAAAAGAAGCCAACACTCGCTGGCTTCTTTTCTGTATTTGCGGAGAGACAGGGATTCGAACCCTGGGACCCACAAGGTGGGTCAACGGTTTTCGAGACCGCCCCGTTCGACCGCTCCGGCATCTCTCCAACATTTATTCTCATTATTTTAGAGAACTCTCAAGGGGGTGCGCCCCCTCGTTTTTCGATTTGCAAAAGTACGAACTTTTTTTGAACTGCCAAGAAAAAAAGTGCAAGATGTGAAAAAAAATGTATTTTTGCATTGTGGATGTGCACTCGGGCCATGGTGTATAGGTGGCGGGGAGTATGCTGAAAACCACACTTGTATGAGTATGGATAATAATTATTATATTATATGAAAAAATTAACTTTATTATTGGGCCTCCTTGTGGCGGCCACAACGCTTATGGCACAGTCCAAACAGATAACGCTCGAAGATATTTGGGCCAACTACACTTTTTCGCCTAAGGGTATCCAGTCGATACGCTCGATGAACGATGGCGAACATTACTGCATACTTACCCGCTCGGGGATTGAGAAATACGCCTATAAGACGGGCGAGAAGGTGGAAACGGTGTGTGCCTTTGCTGGCCCTGCCATTGCCAAGAAGGCCAAACCACTGCCTCCTATCCAGGACTATACCTTCAGTGCCGACGAGCAGCACATACTGCTGTCGTGCGAGTTTGAACCTCTGTATCGTCACTCGGGTGTGTCGAACTACTACATCTATGATGTGAAAGAGGGTACCATGCAGATGATAAGCCAGAACGGCAAACAGCGACTCACCACGCTCTCGCCCGATGGCAAGATGGTGGCTTTTGTGCGCAACAACAACCTCTATACCCTCGACCTGGCTACCCTCGAAGAGACTCAGGTGACCTTCGACGGCAAGGTGAACGAGGTGATCAACGGTACCACCGACTGGGTGTATGAGGAGGAGTTTGCCATCACCCAGGGTTTCTACTGGAGCCCGGACAGCAAGAAGATCGCTTTCTACCGCTTCGACGAGAGCAGGGTGAAGGAGTACAACATGCAGATGTGGGGTGAACGCTACCCCGAGGACTATCGTTTCAAATATCCCAAGGCTGGCGAGGACAACTCGGTGGTTGACATCTTGATATACGACATTGAATCGCACAAGACTTTAAAGCTCAACACGGGTAGCGAACGTGACCAGTATCTGCCACGCATGCAGTGGACACGCGATGCCAACACGCTGGCTTATATGCATATGAACCGTCTGCAGAACGATATGACGCTCTATCTGGCCAACGCAACTACCGGTGACATCAAAGAACTCTACAATGAGAAGAACGATGCCTATGTGGATGTGCCCGATACTTGGATCTTCCTAAAGGACGGTAAACATTTCCTGCTCACTTCGGAACGTGACGGTTTCAACAACATATACCTCTATGACATGAATGGCACGCTGAAGCGCAAGATTACCAAGGGCAAGTACGATGTGGTGGCTGTGAAAGGTATCAACGAGGATAAGGGCGATATCTATTTCACTGCCCACAGCACTTCGCCTATCAACACCGACCTGCTCCGCATCAATTACAAGGTGAACGAAAAGAAGGCCTATATTGTTCGCATGGGCGACAAAGAGGGTACCTATCAGGCTAGCTTCAGCAATGGCTGCAAATACTATATCTGCACTTTCAGCGATGCTAACAGTGCTCCTGTATATACGCTCCACGACAGCAAGGGTGGTGTGGTAAAGGTGCTGCAGGACAATGCCGAGCTGCAGGCTCGCATGGCTGAATACGGCGTGGGCCGCAAGTCGTTTGGCAAGCTCACTACCAGCAACGGCACTGAACTGAACTACTACACGATTCTTCCTGCCGACTTCGACAGCACGAAGAGCTATCCTCTCTTGATCTATGTGTATGGCGGCCCCGGCAACCAGCAGGTGAACAACTCGTATGGCGGTTTTGACTACTTCTGGTATCATATGCTGGCCGACAAGGGCTATATCGTGGCTTGCTTCGATGGGCGTGGTACCGGTGGCCGTGGTGCCGACTTCAAGAAATGTACCTATAAGAACCTTGGCAAGCTGGAATGCGAGGATGCTATCGAGGTGGCTCGTTGGTTTGGTGCCCAGTCGTGGGTGGATGCAAGCCGTATCGGTATCTGGGGATGGAGCTTTGGCGGCTACCTGTCGTCGCTCTCGCTGCTGAAGGGCAACGATGTTTTCAAGAGCGCTATCGCTGTGGCTCCGGTGACTACCTGGCGCTACTACGACAACATCTACAGCGAACGTTTCCTCCAACGTCCTCAGGACAATGCTGCTGGCTATGACGACAACTCGCCTATCAACTACGCCGACCGTCTGGAGGGTAACTATCTCTTGATCCACGGCACTGGCGACGACAACGTTCATTTCCAAAACTGTGCCGACATGGTATCTGCTCTCGAAAAAGCCAACAAGCAGTTTGAGATGCGTATATACCCCAACAAGAACCACAGCATCTATGGCGGCAACACTCGCTTGAACCTCTACCAGCTTATGACTGACTTTATTCTCCGTAAATTGTAGGAAAAGACGTGGTGATGGCTATTGTTGATTGGTTGATTTGAGAGTGTTTGATAATCAGTTCAACAACTGAATAACTAAACAACTAATCAGCGATAGCCTCACTGATCACTCATAAAGATACATTCGTCGGATCACTGATTACTGATCACTAAATTTTATCAATGAAAAAAATATTATGTTCTTTGGCAGCTGCGCTGCTGCTTGTATCATGCAACAATAAAGATATGAACCAACAATCTGAATCTTCAAGTGCTCTGGTTGAGTCTATACTCACCCGCACCTCGATCCGTATTTACGATGACCGCCCCGTGGAACAAGGCAAGGTTGACACATTGCTGCGTGCTGGTATGGCTGCACCTACGGCCTGTGACCAGCGTCCTTGGCATTTCGTGGTGGTAGATGACCGCGAGACGCTTGAGCAGATAGCCAAGGTGAGCCCCTATTCGGGCATGGCTGCTTCGGCACCTCTGGCCATCGTGGTGTGTGGCAACATGGAGAAAGCTCAGGGTGGATGTGGTGAATACTGGATACAGGATGTGTCGGCTGCTACCGAAAACATTCTTCTGGCTGCTCATGCCATGGGCCTGGGTGCTGTGTGGTGCGGTGTTTATCCCGATACGGATCGTGCTAAAGCATTAGGTTCTCTGCTCTCTCTTCCTTCGCATATGGTGGCTTTCAACATCATCGTGATCGGCTATCCTGGCGAACAACCTACGCCTAAGAACAAATATACGGACGACAATGTATCGTACAATCACTTTGGCGGCACCAAAGCAGACACAGTGGCCTACAAAGCCCATAAGACCAATGGCGAGTTTCGCACCTTCGACGTGATCGACGAGTATGGTGAAAATCCTTTCGCTACCTTCGAGCAAGGTTGGCTGCTCTGTGCCGGTGACCGCGAAAGCAGCAATGCTATGACTATTGGCTGGGGTGCTTTCGGCACGCTATGGAGAGTGCCTGCAGTGACGGTGTATGTGGCTCAGGCTCGCTACACTCGTCAGTTTATGGACAGCCACCGCTATTTCACCATCATGCAGTTCGGCCCTGGCTATGAGCATGTGATGCAGTATATGGGCACTAAGAGCGGCCGTGACGGCGATAAGGCAAAGGCACTGGGTCTCCATACTTTATATACTGAAAACGGTACTCCTTATTATGCTGAAGCCAGTGTGGTGATAGAATGCGAGACGATGTTTGCCGATAAGCTGGACGAGGCGGGCCAGAAGGAGCTGCCTCGTGCTTTCTACGCTAACTTCGACGCTGGTGTGCATTCTATGTATATAGGCAAGGTGGTGAAGGCTATGAAGAAGTAGTGGGTGTTGTTGAATTGTTGTTGCGTTTGAAACACTTTTTCACCAGCATTGAATTTGATGGAACACGTCTCTGATAGATCCGTCTGTTTATTAGTGATGATAAAAAAACTTGAGACAATGTTTCTTTTTTTCTATATGCTTTAGCTCTTTTTGTAGGCTATTTCCCCATTGCTCTTCAAGTCGTGTAGCTTGTTCTCCGCTTTGCTTCGCTCAGCTCGCAATCTCTTCGAGAACGCTATCGAGCTTCCCAGAAGCTCTCCATACTTCATCTTCTCAATGTGAAAATAGCTCGACAATCTAAGCCAAATCATATCAATTTATTTTTTATTCATCATATAATAACTGTTGCTTTTTTGAAAAAAAATACCTTCGGCTGTGCCATATAAGAAAAAAAATGTATCTTTGTATTTCTAATAATAGAAAGTAAAATAATTTTTTTTGTTGTATATCAAAACTATATCATAGATGAAGAAGACTCTTATTGCTTTTGTGGCCGCTATTACGTTGTGTTTTTCTGCTCAAGCTCAGCTCACAGACTGGGGTGCCCGTGTGGGTTTCGGTGGTGCTTCTGTGGTAGATGATCTGCTCACTAAATCGCCTGTGATGTCTTTCGAGATGGGTGGCTATGTAAACTATGGCTTTGAGGAGATGGCTGCTTTCTGGGCAGATAATCTGTTTCTGCAAGGTGGTTTGAATTTCCAACGTCGCGGCTGTAATTTTGAACAGGTATGGGCCGACGCCCGCTCGTACCGCGAGGGTTTCTACCATCTGTGGTATGCCGAGATCCCTATTATGGTGGGCTGGAAGACTGAGCTGCCTCTGCAGAGCCCAGACCATTATTTGAATTTCTATGTGGGGCCTTCGGTAAGCTTGGGTCTCTTTGGCCGTATTTGGGACCGCCATGTGACTCCTGGTTATCCTCAGCTTTCGGTAAACTACGATACTTTCGAGTCGTCTGACAAGTCGGATCGTCAGGCTTTCAAACATGTGCGCCGTTTCGATGTAAGCTCCCGTATCGGTGTCGGTTACAAATATCATCAGCTGACTATTGATCTCTTTTGGCAGCATGGCTTCATAGCTTTGATGCGAGAGAGCGACGTGCTTCGTACTCTCGATGGTAACACCAACAAACCTGAAAACATCAACTCCTACACGGGTACTAACAACGCCTTTACCTTATGTGTAGGCTACACGCTCCCTCTGAGATAATCTGTGTGAAGGACAGCATAAAATAATATAGGCTCCAATTTGAAGAAAGTTGGAGCCTATGTTTTTTTTTGTTTAGGTGGTCTGTAATACCATAACTGTTGGTATGGAAGATTTTTAGGTGGGTTCTACAAATTCACCGATTAAACAAATAAACAATAATGATGGGTAATATCAATCTTTTCAGCGATTTTGAAGTCTTGTCGGCATCTTGCTATTTTTCTTCGAAGACCTTTCTTGGCCTCGGCAATTTTCGA
>JAZUDW010000117.1:0-32918 GCA_045639845.1 Bacteroidales bacterium | reverse complement strand
GACTGAATATTTTTATTTTCAAGCCTGATTATCTCTAAAAAATGAGCCCATCATGATGCAAAACAAATGCAAATTTGGCCTTATCAAATACACTCAACCTGGCAAAACAAACGCAAACAACTATCTAACAACAACTTGCATCAAAACAATCATCATCAAGCAGTGATGGGCAAAGAGAAATTACGGTTTCTCATAATCGCCCATACCCTGCTTAAGATACTGTATCACTTTGCGATGCACTCATCAAGTTGACGAGTAATGGTCTCTTTGTCGAGATGTTGGCCAATAAAAACGATCTTGGCCATACGGTCGCCGTAGTCTTCGTCCCAGTCATGAGCCAACATTGGTTCACGCCGCATCATGTCGTAGAGCTGATCATCGGGCATTGTGGCATACCACTGTCCGGCTTCGCGAAGTTCTATCTGCTTGCCAGCCTGCTCAAAGAGGTAGCTCATATCAATATCGTAGGAGAAATAGCATACGCCTTTGGCTCGAATTACATTCTTAGGCCAATGAAGGTTGACAAAACGGTCGAACTTATCGATATCGAAAGCCTGACGACGGTAGTAAACGAAAGTGCCTATGCCATATTCTTCTGCCTCACCCTCTTCGTGATGGTGATGATGTTCATGATCATGTCCATGGTGATGGTGATCATGTTCATCATCGTCATCGTGGTGATGGTGCTCATGTTCATCGTCATCGTGGTGATGGAAAGCGCCGAACTTGGCCTCATAGTCTTCCTCGTCGGTTGTGGTACGTTCGATATGCTGTATCCAACCAGCGGCACCCGACACCTTGCCATAATGGAACAAACCAGTACAGATGAGCTCGGAGAGGTCACACTGTGCATAATCGCACTCTACAATCTTGGCCGTAGGGTTGAGCTGACGTACGATTTGGCGGAGACGTTCCAACTCAGAGGGGGTGACCTTGCTCACTTTATTCAGCATAACCATATTACAGAACTCTATCTGCTGAATAAGGAGGTTCTCAATATCTTCCTCGCCAAGATCGCGCCGATAGAGACCTTGTCCGCAATCGAACTCGGCTTGCATTCGCCATGCGTCGACCACTGTGGTGACACAATCGAGCATGGCTATGCCGTGTTCAAGATAAGCCTCACCCATCTGTGGTATAGTGCAAATGGTGCGGGCTATGGGCTCTGGCTCACAGATGCCACTGGCTTCGATAACAATGTAGTCGAAGCGTTCCATACGGAGGATGTCCTGCAACTGCTCAACAAGATCCATCTTGAGCGTGCAGCAGATACAGCCGTTTTGCAAGGCCACCAGGCTTTCATCTTTCTGTCCCACTACGCCTCCTTTCTGAATAAGGTCGGCATCAATATTCACTTCACCAATATCGTTTACAATCACAGCAAAGCGAATACCTTTCTTATTGTTGAGAATATGATTTACCAGTGTGGTCTTACCACTGCCAAGATAACCAGTGAGAAGCAGCACCGGTGTGCGTTTCATGTTTTTCAAATCCATAGTTGATGTTTTTATTTTTTATCCATAACGTTTTATCGGCTACTTTATTACACCTGCTTTCAATTATGATGACAACTAAGAATTGGAATCTTATGATTTTGAGTCTTTTTTCAAGCAGATTTCGTTGCGGAAGGAGGTCGCAACACCACAAAGGAAACACTCGTTCCTCAGGCCAGCAAACACACCAACAAAATCAAAACAGTTTCTTATAACCAACTGAAGAAAAACATAGCCTCTCCCCTATTAGCCCAAAGGTTATTAACAACATGGCGTTGAATATCTTTTGCAATGAAGACGTGTCCTTCACTAGAAACTGCGTATTTTTGTATCTTAATATTTATATTATCATACCATTGTAATGACTTCAAAGATAGCACGCTACATATTACATATAGCCACCTGTATAATTCTCATCGCCTGTGCCTCTCAAGCCCAAGCTCAGACCAAAGCACAGCTGGAACGTCAAAAGACCAACCTTGAGGCAGAGATTAAAACACTCAACCGTCAGCTGAACAGTGCCCAAAAAAACACGCGCCTCACCCAGCAGCAGCTCACGGCTTTGAACAAGAAAATAAACGAACGAACCAAGCTGATCAACAACATAAACTCGCAAATGAATCTTATTGACCGCGAGATAGCACACACACAAGACAGCATACACACTATGCAGACTCGCATCGACAGTTTGAAGGCGGAATATGCTAAGACAATCAGGGTTTTGTACCGTCAGTATGCCAATCTAGACAAGGCAGTGCTGATATTTGACACTCCCGAATACAACAAGGCTTTTCTTCGCACCAAATATTTCAAGGAATATAGCCACTATCGCCAACGCCAAGCTAACTACATCTCGGAACGAGAGAAAGAGCTGACAACTGTGACAGAGAAACTACAACGACAAAAGGAAGAAAAAAGTAACTTGCTGATGCAAGAACGCAAAAACAAGGAACTGCTAACGCAGGAACAGAAGCAAAAACAACAGTCGATGACGGCATCAAAACAGAAAGAGAAGAATCTGAGTGCCCAACTATCGAAAAAAGAACAACAGAAACGCGATCTCGACAAACAGATACAACGCCTTATCAGCGAGGAGGTAAAGAAGGCTGCATCAAACGCAACAGCTTCGGCCACCAAACCTAAGCCATCAACGTCGTCGAGTTCCTCCTCCACCAACCCGTCCACTCCCGATGCTGCCGAGACTGCCCTTTCGGCCGACTTTGCATCAAACAAAGGTCGTTTCTCTTGGCCAGTATATTACAAGAAAGTACTTCGCGAATTTGGTCGCTACACACACGCTTCGGGCGGCGAAAACATGAACAACGGCATTGACCTGGCTACGGCGCCTGGCGCAACAGTGTATGCCATCTTCAACGGCACCGTAAGCCGCGTATTTGCCACCCCCAACGGCAATAAAGGCATCATCGTTCGCCATGGTGAATTCATGACTGTTTATGCAAACCTGGCTACCGTAAGTGTAAAACAAGGATCCAATGTCTCGACCAAACAAGCTCTGGGCACCGTGGCTACTATAGACGGCCAAGGTGAATTCAGTTTCCAACTTTGGAAAGGCACCAGTCCTCAAAATCCTAGAAACTGGTTGCGAGGATAATTGACGATGAAAAAAAATAACTTGGGACACTATAGTTTGACAACTTGACACGCATTTCTCCGTTTTGCTTGCTCCGCTGCGCAATCCTTTCATGAACACTATCGGAATCGACTGGACTTTTGTTCTCCGTTTTGCTTGCTCCGCTGCACAATCCTTACGGAACACTATCGAAGTCCACTGGACTTCTTCATATCAACTCCAAAATATCCCAACTATCTAAATCAATTTATTTTTTTCATCACTAAATAAGAAAGGAGTCTAGCGGCCTACCACAATAACGCGCTGCCCTACCGCAGATCCGATCTGAACAACATACATTCCTGTATCGGCAACTGCAACACGATACTGATGGCTGTTGGATTCGGCACTATGGATACGACGACCCACGGCATCGTAGATAGTGACGGTCTTACCTAAGGCTCCATACACGACAATCTGATCACGGTCTATACCTATGCGGTATTTTTCAGATTCATTGCCAACACCTGGATCAGCAACAAAATGTGCTAGAAAAAAGGTATCGGAAGTCAGAAGCACTTGTCGAGGATTTTCCACATTGCCATCATCCCAATGAGAGAAAAGGTAGCCTCGCATGGGTACAGCGCCAATCTCTACCAACGACTCACCATAGAAATGGCCCGATCCTATGGCCAGTCCTTTATCAGGATCCAATGTGGCTGCAGTAATTATATAGGGTGGATTGTTGTAGCCGACAATGGTTACCGTATCGTGACACCAACGATCAATGTAAAGTGTATCTAACGCATAGATGGTATCATAACGGACAATCTGCAGCGTATCGGTCAAGTAAACATAACGGTCGCTTACAATAGTATCGAAAACGACCACCTGTTGGATAACTGTATCGTAAACAAATTGCACAAGCGTATCAAAAAGGAACACTGTGTCGTAATAATAATGATCTTCTATCTGTAGCTCGGTTCGCCAAAGGGTATCGAAATGAACCACAAAGAGGGTGTCACGGAGGGTATTGTAGGCCCAGAGAGTATCGTGATGAGTCAACGTATCGTGAACCCAGAAGAATCGGAGCACAGTATCATGGACCACACTATACTCAACCAATGTATCATGAACCCACATTGGAACGGCTACGGTGTCGATCGAATGAGAGAATATGGTGTCGGAATACACAAGCGTATCATGTAGAGTTATCCAAACTGTATCTACCGACGGATCGTCCCAAAATACAGGCATGATGAGCGTATCATGAATTATCAGCGTATCGATTCCTACCAACAACATTGTATCTACAACCATCAGATAGACAGTATCTGTGTTAATGGCATAGTTGGTATCAGGAATCGATAGATATACCGTATCTATATAATTGGCATAGACAGTGTCTGTAACCGATAGATACACCGTATCTGTATAATTGGCATAGACAGTGTCTGTGACCAATAAATATACTGTGTCTTTATTATTGACATAGACAGTGTCAATAATGGGGGTGAAGACAGTATCGATTCTAGTTAAGGTATCGGGACTATAGGGGGCAAAAGTGGCTGTAATCAATGTATCGGAAGTCAAGGTAATAATCAAGGGATTGTCGTGTGAACCCGTACTCCAAGTCTGCAGACAATGACCGCGTGCCGGAACTGCGTAGAGACTGACGGAGGCATACCGATTATGAACACCATCGCCTAACACCAAGCCCAGTGCACTATCGTTGGTTTGCACAGCTACATGCGCCCAACAAGTGTCGGCTTCGTGAATAACTGAAAAAAGTGACCAAGGTGACACAGACTGATAGTCGCCGAGCGTTCTACAAGGTATCATCAGCACACATTGTCCTAGCACAGGATCAGAGAAGAGTGTGGATGGAGCCAGTGGAGGCTGGTGCGCTCGAACCACAAGCGTATCAATTGCACCACATCCCATAAAGGCTTCGGTCTGGACATTTTCGATATTCATTCCCAACGTAACATGTCGCAAAGAGCTGCATCCATCGAAAGCATTGTTGGCCACCGATGCAACGGCATCGGGTATCACGATGGACTGAAGACTAGTACAATTGCGAAACGCATAGCTGCCTAGAGTAGTGAGCGTAGCAGGCAGACGGACGGATTGCAGGCGCTGACACCCAGAGAATACAGCAAAATCGATTGCCTGCACACCATCAGGGATATAGGCCGAAGTGATATAATGACAGTCTTGAAAGGTGCAAGGATCTATTGATTCAAGATGATACTCTTCGCCTTGATACAAAACCAGAGACGAGATAACCACATTGCCTGAAGGCAGCGGATAATGAGTATAGGCATCGAGTTGATAGGGATGATTGATATCCGATCCAGGATAGGTCAATGCTACAGCATGATCCTCGTTGAGAATACGATAGTAGAAGACGTGGCCATAATTATTGGTATCTGTAAAATCGTAGGCCGCCCATAGTGAAGATGGCACTATAATAACCAACAGAATCAGCAGGTATCTAAACAAAAAACGACGTTTCACCATCTTATCTTGGCCCTGTTTATGATTGAATATAAACCCTTTTTACACGAGGAGAAATAGCCGTAAGCAGCTCGTAGGGGATGGTACCAGCAGCAGCAGCCATTTCTTGCAGCTGCCGTGCATCTGCGAAGAGTGTTACTGCATCTCCCTCGGCACAAGGGATACCGGTAACATCGACAAAGCACATATCCATACAGATACTACCCACAATGGGCGCTTTTTGACCAGCTATTGTGACACTTCCCACCCCATAGCCTAACTTTCGATGCAAGCCATCGGCATAACCGATAGGAATGATGGCAATAGTGGAAGGACGCTCGGCCACCCAACGGCCATTATAGCCAACGGGCTCTCCTGCTGCAATGTTCTTCAGCTGCGAGATGCGCGTGCGTATGTGACTCACACTGGTAAGATGACGCTGCACATCGACCTCGGGAGATACTCCATAGAGACCAATGCCGAGACGAACCATATCCATCTGTGCTTCCGGGAAACGAGTTATTCCCGAAGAATTTAAAATATGACAACAAAGATTCGGCATCCTAAGCCCCTCTTTCAACTGGTTGGACCAACTGCGGAAACGGTCGATCTGACGATAGGTGAACTGGTCCATGGTGGGATCGTCGGCACATGCAAGATGCGAGAAACAACTTTGAGGGCGCAACACACATGAGGAATCGGAAAAAAGATTGACCAATTGATCCACATCTTCTCCCGAAAAACCTAAGCGGTGCATGCCTGTGTCGAACTCGATATGCACAGGTACGCTCTGGCCCTGAGTGCAGAACAAACGAGCCGTCTCGGAGAAAAGACGAAAGATACGGAAACTATAAATATCAGGTTCGAGTTGATAGCGGATAATACTGTCAAAACTCTCTTCTTCCGGATTCATCACCATGATAGGAAGGGTGATGCCGCCTTGGCGAAGCGCTACACCCTCGTCGGCATATGCCACCGTGAGATAATCAACATGGTTGAACTGCAAAGCATTGGCCACTTCAACCTTACCTGCACCATAGCTTGACGCTTTAACCATGGCCATCAGCTTGGTGGTGGGTTTGATACGAGAACGGTAATAATTAAGATTGGAAATCATGGCATCAAGATTGACCTCCATGATAGTCTCATGCGATTTGAACTGCAACACTTTGGCTATGATCTCAAAGCGGAATACACGAGCACCTTTGAGCAAAATAGTCTGGTTGGTAAACTCGGAAAACGGATGCTGATGGAGAAAGTCGTCGGTAGTGAGATAGAATGAGCTATTGATACCTTCGAATTGTCGCTGGCAACGGTATAATGCTTCTCCAATACCTACGAAACGTGAAATACCTTTTTGTCGCATGAGTTCGGAGACTTGTGCATACAGATCTTGCTCCACCATGCCCGACTGCTTGATATCGCTCATAATGAGTGTTTTCTCCTCATGCTGCCGCTCATGCTGAACAAAATCGAGTGCTATGTTGAGCGAATTGATATCTAGAGAATAGCTATCATTGACAATAAGGCAGTTGTTGATACCCTCTATCAACTCCAAGCGCATGGCCACAGGGGTGAGCTGACGACAGCGCTGGGCTATCACTGTGCCATCGTAGCCCAAATAATAGAGTAGTGCAATACACTGCATAGCATTCTCAATAGAAGCTCTATCGACAAAGGGGATCTCGATGGCAGTGAGCTGATTGGAACAGCTAACCTTGAGTATGGTATTACGGTCGCCTACAAGGGTCTCGTGAAGCACAACTGGATTGTCGGCAGCCGAGCCCCACGTATATCTGTTTATATGAAGCGAGCTCTCTTTTTCCGATACCACCGAGTGTATTTCTTTGTGGTCAGCACAATAAATCAGCACGTCACAATGGGTGAAAAGGTGCAGCTTTTCGGCTATCTTCTGATACCGATTGATGAAATTTTCATCGTGGGCCTGACCTATATTGGTAAAGAGGCCTATAGTAGGCTGTATCACATTGCGAAGTGCTTCCATCTCGCCCGATTCGGAGATACCGGCTTCGAAAACTGCCAGATCATTGTTTTCGTTCATCTGCCACACAGATAGAGGTACACCGATCTGCGAGTTGTAGCTCTTAGGGCTGAAAGCAATACTATGATCGAGCGACAACAATTGCACTATCCAATCTTTGCAGATGGTCTTGCCATTACTGCCAGTGATACCTACCACAGGCATCTGAAAGAGACTGCGACGATAGGCCGCCAAACTCTGCAACGCACGCACCACATCACGTACGTACCACACATTGGCATCGGCAAGCGACTCGTATAGCTGCATCAATGGTTCTGGACTATCGCTATCTACAACGAAATTTCTCACTCCCTGCGCATATAACTCGCCCACATACTGACCTCCGGTGTTTCGCTTGGTAGCGATAGCAAAAAAGACACTATGTACTGCATCAACAAGCGAACGGCTATCGGTGAGAAGTTTGATAATTTCAGCATCAGGTTGTCCCAGATGATGTTGCACAGGTTTGATGATGTTGCTTATTTCGACAGCTTTCATAGGCAGAGTTTTATTGGTAGTAATAATTATCGTTTTCTTTTTCAAAATATCATCAGCAGTCCTCTTCGGCAGCATCTTGCAGCACCGGAGGGACTACGAAAGCAGGCGTTTGGAACCGCAAGAGGTGATGCCCTATGGGGCAAGCGAGGCATTTACGAGGAGTGCAATATTCATTATACAGCTGAAGGAGAGCCTGACTATGTGCTGCATCAGGTATCGACACATGGGCCGAAGACCAAAGACGCATACATTTGTTATTCTCGGGAGGCAACTGCTGGAGCAACGCAAGAGACAACGTACGCAGCTGTTGATCATCATGCTGGGTGCCGTACTCGAAGAGCAATGGCAACCATGCATTGATAATGAGTATATCTACAAGTGTCTTGCCGACATGCTTGCTACGTTGCGGCGACAAAACGTCAAAACGATAGTGGGTATCCCAATACTCCGATGTGCGGAGTTCGAATACAGACCGCAGCTGTTCCACATCATGTGCCGATAAGAGACGAGAGAATAGCGAACTGCCACTCGACAGCAGATGGGATAATTGCGAGATACGAATCGTAGGGAAACTATCAGGGCGGATGCGAAAAAACTTCCACAGATGGGCATCCATCGGTGTCAGTTTGTATGCCGTACGCAGATAACGGTATTCTTTCTGAAGTGCTCGTGGATAATCATCGGCAAAGTCACCCTCAAGCATGCCCGCCTGCCCCATAAGCAACGCCTCTACCCTGAAAGGATTGTCTTTGATCTTTGCAATCACAGAAAGAGGGGTAGATTTAGCCAACATCTCAAAAGCAAAAGCATTGACTTTAGTGCCCAAATATCGAGCCACAAGACAATAGCATGTAGATTCCCAATGGTTGACATTATCGGAAAGAAGCCGTTGCACATCTTCGGCCTTACGCTGCATGCGTTCCACCACCATACGGTCTATCGTACTGTGTAGTATAAGCGACGGCACCTCCTCTATATGCAACATACAGGGTATAGAGACGGGGATGGGTGGCTGAATCAGTTCTGAGTAACGGCTCCAAAGTTCGCTGGGCGACACTGACTTTACCTCGACCGTCGGGATAGACATTCCGTTTTGCATTGTGATAGACTGGTCGTTGACATAAACCACATGCAGCACCACATTGTTATAGGCAGCATCGGCACCATGGCGGTGCAAGTTCCAATCGGAAGCTTTTACATGCACCTCCACATGACCAGCCCACAACACGCCATCAATCGTCACGCGAGCATCTAGAAAATCGGGACCAGCATCACCATTGTACACTCCTACACGCTGCACATCTACCTGTTGCCCATCGGTGGTTACCAAAGGGGCCGTCCACAGGCGGTGTTGCCAAAGGTAGTGAAGAAAACGTTCGGTCATAAAGGTAGTTCGTTAAGATTCAACAGTGTGACAGTGGCGCTCTATAATATTATAAGCAAACAATACTCTACACTGGGGGAAATACAAATGAAGTTGTCTGGCACTAATGCATCGACAACCTCATTCATATCACACCCGGCGAAGCGGTTACTTAAACATATCTTTCATTCTATCGAAGAATCCCTTCTCGTCTTTAGACGGCTTGGGTTGGAAGTTGGGCTTTTCACAGAGTTTCTCCAGCAGTTCGCGTTCTTCTCGATTCACACTCTTGGGCACCCACACATTTACGCTCACAAGCAGATCACCACGGCCGTAGCCGTTGAGTACAGGAAGGCCCTTGCCTTTCATTCGAAGCACCTTGCCCGAGGGGGTGCCTTGCTCTATCTTCACTTTGGCTTTACCTCCAAGTGTCGGGATCTCGATGGTAGCACCTAGTGCAGCCTCGGCATAGGTAACGAATACACTATGGTAAAGATTGTTCTCACTACGCTCGAAAAATTCGTGAGGCAGTTCCTCAATCACCACTATAAGATCGCCTGGCACTCCGCCGCGAGGAGCTGCATTACCCTTGCCTGAGAGCGAGAGCTGCATTCCATCGGCCACACCTGCAGGTATATTGATAGTAATAATCTCATCCTTCTTAACGATTCCATCACCATGACAGTCGGGACACTTGTCTTTTATGATGCGACCCTCGCCACCACAATGCGGACATGCGCTCTGGGTCTGCATCTGTCCCAAGATAGTGCGACGCACTTCGGTCACTACGCCTGTGCCACGACAATGGCTACACGTCTCGAAAGCATTGTTTTTGGCACCCGTACCACCACAAGTGTCGCAAGCCACATACTTGCTGACTTTGATTTTTTTCTCGCAGCCTTTATCGATCTCTTCGAGCGTCAACTTCACTTTGATACGAAGGTTGGTGCCACGAGCCACGCGACGGCCGCCGCCACGCTGGCCTCCAAAACCGCCACCGAAACCACCGCCTCCTCCAAAGAAGGAGCCGAAAATGTCGCCAAACTGGCTAAAGATGTCATCCATATTCATGCCGGCACCACCGCCAAAGCCACCACCAGCGCCATCTACACCGGCGTGACCAAACTGGTCGTAACGATCGCGCTTGCTTTGGTCGCTAAGCACACTATAAGCTTCGGCAGCTTCTTTAAAGCGTTCTTCGGCCTCTTTATCGCCAGGATTACGGTCGGGATGGTACTTCATCGCCAACTTACGATAGGCACTCTTGATTTCGTCGGCCGAAGCAGTCTTGCCGACGCCCAGCACTTCATAATAATCACGTTTAGCCATATTACAATACTCTCAAAAAAAATTCTTGCTTAATAAATACATTCAAAAAAAATCATATCGCATCAGATTGCCACTACAACCTTGGGATGGCGAAGGATCTTATCGTTGAGGTAATACCCTTTCTCTGTTACATCCATGATGGTATTCTTCTGTTTTTCGTCGGTTGCAGGGAACTGGGCGATAGCCTCATGGATATTCTCGTCGAACTTATCACCCTTGCATTCGATCTCTTTGAGACCACGCTGCTGTAGGGTATTCATTAGCTTATTAAAGATAAGTTGCACGCCTTCTTTCACACTATCATCAGTCATGTTCTGCAAAGCACGTTCCATATCATCCACTACAGGCAGTATGGCCTTCACCACATCTTTGCCACCATTGATAATAAGGTCTGTCTTTTCTTGGTTGGTGCGCTTGCGATAGTTCTCGTATTCGGCATAAAGACACACATACTTGTTGTTGAGTTCGGCAAGTTTCTCACCCATCTCCTGCACCTTATCTTCGGGCGTTGCTTCTTTCTTTTCCTCGGCAGCTTTGCGAATCACCTCCTCGGCAGCCTCAACATCGGGATTGTTCTCAATATCGGGATTGTTGGTGACGTTCTCGCTATCGGTAGATTGATTAATATTCTTTTCCTCGTTATTTTCTTTGTTGTCGTTCATAGTATGTTGATTCTTTCTTTTCTTAAAAATATTCATTATTATTTTGTGCAAGGATTAATCAATATTGTTGCCAACACGAACCGGTTCTGCCATATTGTCAGCAGAAGAAGGTGTAACGAACAATTGGCGTAATGGACGTCGATCTACAATCCACTGTAAACCGGAGAGTGTACGTTTATCGGAAGGCAGCAGGTCTATAGGATAAGTCTGCATATCTGGATCGCCCATCGTAACCAATCGTATAGGTCTTCTATCTTGGAAATAGATACGCATGTCGGCCCCTATTCCCACATTGACCCCCACCAAATATTTCTGATTCATTGGTCCGTCCTCTGTAATATAATACACCATTTGGGCACTACCCAGAATATCAGCATAGTTCGGTTCCCCTTGATGGAAATACACATTGCCATTGCGTCCTTTCATCTGATTGAACTTCAGAGGATCTACTTTCTCTATAGCGAAGGTGTTGTTAAACAACTGCACCAATCGCACGCCATCGGTATCACGATAGATAAAGATAGTATCGGCCGAGCACTGAAAGGTATCGTACCATACAACAGGGTCGTAATACAGTTTCATAACCGAATCTACAGCACTATAGAAGGCAGAGTCGCACACAGCCTGCACATCAGTCCGATACACTCGCACATGATGGTAAGCCACAGCGTTCTCCAGCTCTCTCTGCTCGGTATTGCGCACCCAGATACTGTCGGCTTTCAGAAACATAGTGTCGTTACGGTCGTCCACTACCACCACCTGAGCACTATCGGTGATAAGGGAGAAATACTGGGACTGATGAGTCTCGCCGAAACCGCCCGTACACTGAACATTGTTGACCGAGTCATAAATCCACACATGGCCATAGGCCTTGCCATGTTTCTCATCCTGATAGAAGTGCAAAGTGTCGCCTACCAGTTGCTGATGGTCGCGTGTCCACACATGCGACGCCTTGGTTGAGAGCGCATAATGTGTGCTAGTATTATAGGCACCTTGCTCGCTATAGATAGTAGCTGAGTCGCTGAAAATGTAAGTGGGACAAACTATTCGGGCTTGCGAACTTACCGTATTGTAGAGTAACGTATCGGTGGTAAGAAGCGACGAGGGATCGAAAAGCGACACATCGTCGTAAATATAAAATTCCTTTATATTAGCGTCGTAACGGCCTATCTTGCTATTGAGAGTGATGTCTTTATTTGTAGAATGACCCCAAGTGTTATAATAAGCCTGAGAAAGATTTCGATCGTAGGTCAGTTTGTCGGTCTTCAATGTTGTAGCACCATCCACCAGCACGACAGTGTCGCCCCATATATTGATGATCTTGGTATTACCATCATAATAGAGTCTATCACCCCACAACGTAGTGGTGTCGCTCAGCACAATGCGGATATTTCGAAAAGCCATGAAATCGTTTTTCTTCATATTGAGCAATGCAGAATCGGCATATAGATGCATGCCCTCGTGGATAGCATGAACACCACGATAAAGAATCCACACATCGCTATTAGAAGCATCGCGACTGCCCATACCCGATTCGTATTGTATCAACCGCTGGGCCCTCAACATTGAAAAAGGACACACAAGCAGTAAAAGACATACTATTATTTTACAATATCTTATCATCCGAGCATGGTTACAAATGAAATGCAAAGATAATAAAAAACATTCATATAGGCCTTTTTTTATTACGTCTATCAACACCATAGGTAAGCTATCGGCACAATACAAAGAGGGATTGAACGATTGTTTGTTTTCATCGCAGCCCTCTATAGCATGGCACCCTCACCACAAACATGACAAACTAAAAAAGGGTTCAAAAAAAGAACGATGAAAACTATCCCCGAACTGCAATCATGGTACGAGCTGCCTTCGATATGGGTTCGACACACCTTCGTCATGCCTTCGTCAAAAGTTTGATGTGGTTTCATAACGTGTACGACCAAGACTGCACCAAAACGGAGGATGATCAGAGCGAATCGGACATTGGACGGTGCATTATTCTAGTCACGGGCGAACCATCACCTATGGACGTTACGTTGACTTGTTGTTGGGACAGAGCAGAGGCTAAACAAACACCTAGTTTCCCTTATCATTACAATGACGGAAGCCGCGGCAAAGGTGCCACGGCTTCCGTTATTATTTCCATCTAAGATCCGTCTTACGACAAAGTTGACTCTGCTACCAGACAGACAATTTTATTTCATAAACCGTTGATCACAAACACCATGCCTCTAGTAAGCACGAGCGAAGATAACACGGCGGTGAGAAGGTTTGCCAGTATAGATACAGGTGCCTTCTTCTTCGGGTGCATCGTTGGGAATGCAACGAATGGTTGCCTTGGTTTCTTCTTTGATACGTTCTTCGGTTTCGGTGGTACCATCCCAGTGGCAGAGAAGGAATCCGCCTTTCTCGATCTCTTCTTTGAACTGTTCCCAAGTATCAACCTTACGGGTGTTGGCAGCACGATAGTCGGCCGCACGCTGGAAGAGGCTCTTCTGGATTTCTTCAAGAAGGTTTTCAACGTATTCAACTACGTCATCAAGAGATACGGTAGTCTTATCGAGGGTATCACGACGACAAACTTCACAAGTACCATTCTCCAAATCGCGGGGGCCCAAAGCCAAACGTACGGGTACGCCCTTGAATTCATATTCATTGAATTTCCAACCTGGTTTGTATTCGGGACGGTCATCGTATTTCACAGTGATGCCTCTTTGTATTAAAGCGTCGATTATGGGCTGAACCTTTTCGGAGATAGCAGGCAACTGCTCGTCGGACTTATAGATAGGCACAATGGCCACCTGGATTGGAGCCAGTTTGGGAGGAAGTACCAGACCATTGTCATCGCTGTGAGTCATAATGAGGGCACCCATCAGACGAGTTGAAACGCCCCACGAAGTGGCCCAAACATACTCTTGCTGGTTCTGTTTGTTGAGGAACTTCACATCGAAAGCTTTAGCAAAATTCTGGCCCAAGAAATGAGATGTACCAGCCTGCAACGCCTTACCATCCTGCATCATGGCTTCGATGCTATAGGTATCGAGAGCACCAGCAAAACGCTCATTGGGCGATTTCACACCTTGAACAACGGGAACTGCCATATAATTCTCTGCAAAGTCGGCATAAACGCCCTGCATCTTGCGTGCTTCAGCTTCAGCCTCTTCACGGGTAGCATGGGCGGTATGACCTTCCTGCCAAAGGAACTCGGCTGTGCGAAGGAACATACGGGTACGCATCTCCCAACGTACTACGTTGGCCCACTGGTTACATAGGATGGGGAGGTCTCGATAAGAGTTGATCCAGTTTTTATAAGTGCTCCAAATGATGGTCTCAGATGTAGGACGAACGATAAGTTCCTCTTCCAGACGAGCTTCGGGATCGACCACTACTCCAGTACCTTCCTCGTTGGTTTTAAGACGATAGTGGGTAACGACAGCACACTCTTTGGCGAAACCTTTCACATGGTCGGCTTCACGACTGAGGAACGACTTGGGAATAAAGAGGGGAAAATAGGCATTGGTATGACCGGTTTGCTTGAACATATCATCGAGCGTACGCTGCATCTTCTCCCAAATAGCATAGCCATAGGGTTTAATTACCATACAGCCACGCACAGCACTATTTTCTGCCAAATCGGCACGAACCACCAGCTGATTATACCACTCTGAATAGTTTTCGGAACGTTTTACAAAATCTTTTGCCATGAGAAATTATCTTTTATAAATTAATTTTCCTTGTATTACATTTTTTTTTATTATCTTTGCAGTGTCGCAAATGCGAGGCAAAAGTACAATTTTTTTGCCAAAGAACAATAAAAATGAATCAACTAGATAAAAAAAACTATGAAAGGAATTAGATTAGGTTGCACGCTTCTGTCTCTGTTTGCCCTTATGGCATCGACAGCAAGCTATGCTCAGCAAAACAATGAGGGGAATTATTACTCCAACCCTCGAAAGGGAATCAAAGCCCCTAAGCCCCAGCCTTATATTGACACCAATGTGGTGCAAGCTTCAGAGAAACTTACCATCCAATTGGTTGGTGAGAAAGGCGATGAAGATGTGAATCCCGATACCATACAGGGTCGTTACGATTCGAACTACTACGATTTCGAGTATGCGGCCCGTATAAATCGATTCCACCGAAACATGGGCTTCGACTATTACAACGACTACTACACCAACCTGTATTGGTACACTGCCGATCCTTTCTTCTTCGGCACATCCATCTACTTTGGTTGGGGATTTCCTCACTTCGGATTGTACTCTTGCTGGAGATACGATCCTTTCTGGGATAGCTTCTTCTATGATCCTTACTTTGGCATGTACGGTGGATACTACTCCTATTGGGGATTCGGTTACTACAATCCTATATACATCTACGACCCATACTATCCTTACAACCCCTACTACCCCAGCTACCCAGGCAGCGGAAATGGTGGATTTGGTGGTTTCCGCGACTATGCAAAACTCGACCACAGCCAGTTGGGTGGATTCGGCCATGGCAGCCAAATCACCTCTCGCAACAGCGGTGCTACTACCGAGGGACCTTCTACCACACGCAGACATGGTGTTGACATCAACAACAATAGTGGGTCACGCGTGTCGGCCAATACAGTAACGGCAGGTCGTGCCACTGCCGGCGGTCGTAGTTATACCAATGGCCGAAATGTTGCCAATACACCAGTAAGCGGTTCGCAATACACAAAACCCCAGAGCATAGCCTCTACTCGCTCGGCTCAGACCGGTTCCAGAACCACCACAACGCGCAGCAACTATGCTTCGACATCAAGCAGTTCGTCGGTCAGCGGAACTCGCACTTATTCGGCAGCCGACAACACCACTCGTCTGACCAACCGCACCAACAGCGGATACTATAACAATACAGGCTACACCCGCGAATCTTCTCGTGGTAGCTACAACACCAGCTATTCCGATGGTTCCCGCACCGTGAGCTCCGGATCATACCGTTCGTCATCTTCGAGCAGCTACAGTTCTGGCGGACACTCTTCCAGCAGTTCCTCTTCTAGAATGTCGAGCAGTTCCTCTTCTCACAGCTCATCGTCCCACAGCTCATTCTCTAGTTCGGGAAGCAGCCATTCCAGCGGTCCTCGCCGATAAACACAAAGTAGAGATACAACGTTGTTCGACAACGACCTAACGTTATAATACCGATAAAAAAAGCCGCATCTTTCATGTGGCTTTTTTAGCTTTTTTATGTATTAATCCTTGTGTGGTCAACAGATAGGCAAACTGAACATACAAAAAAAGAAAAATTCGACACATAAGCGAGTAATTCTTACATTTTTTGTATCTTTGCCCCATTAATCACACGCACATTGCACAAAGCAATGTGTTGTATTATTTTGATTGATAACCGATAGTAGTAGTACATTAAAGAATGCATTATATATAAAAACGAATAATATGAGAAAAACGGTCCTCGTCCTAGCTTTAGCCTTGGCATCCTCGCTAACTATTTCTTGCAGTAAAAAAGTCACCAACAACAACGTTGTGGTAGAGCAAGTATATGTAGGAGACTACGACAACACTCCAGTTGCAAAGAATGTGATTCTTGTAATAGGCGATGGCATGGGGCTTGCTCAAGTAACAGCCTCCATCGTGCTGGCAAAAGAGGAGAACTCGCAGTTTTACCGCTTCCCCTTCTCGGGTTTCAGTCGCACCCATTCGCTCGATAACTATACAACAGACTCGGGAGCTGGCGGCACAGCTATAGAGACCGGCCACAAAGTACAGAACCACCATCTGGCACTATCGCCGAACAACCGTCCTTGGCCTTCACTATTTCATGTGTTCTACAGAAGTCAAGGGAAATCGACGGGCTTTGTAGTAACAAGCAGTGTGCTAGACGCCACCCCTGCCGCAAGCTATGCACATGTGTCGGACCGCCACATGTGGGACCAGATCAGCATGCAAATGGCCAAATGCAACCACACAGTAATGATGGGTGGCGACAAAGAGCATTTTCTTCCTGCCAAACGCAAGGATGGCAAAGCTCCGCTCGACACCCTGGCTGCTCGCGGCTATGAACTGGTGTACAGTATCGACAGCATGATGAATAGCAAGAGTCGTAAACTGGTAGCTCTTCCTTATATGGGGAACCCGCCTAGCGCTGCCAAACGAGACCACTTCCTAGAAAAAGGCACCCGCAAAGCGATCGAAATACTTAACACCAATCCCAAGGGTTTTGCTTTGCTGGTAGAAGGATCGCAAATAGACTGGGCAGGTCACAACAACGACACTGAATTTCTAAACGAAGAACTCGTGGATTTCGAACGTACGCTGAAGGTCATCCTCGATTTTGCAGAAAAAGACGGAAACACCTTGGTGGTGGTGACTGCCGACCATGAGACCGGTGGCGTTGCCCTTATCAACGGCGACATTGAAAACGGACAGAATGAAGTTCGTTACATCCATGGCAGCCATACCGGCATCATGGTTCCCGTATTTGCCTACGGCGTAGGTGCAGAACGATTCACTGGAGTGATGCAGAATACGGACATCTACAACAGAATTCTCAAAGCCTGCGGCCAAAGTGTTGCCGAATAGCACTGCGTACTAAGCCAAAACGCCTAGAGAACCGCTAGCCCTTGTATCATAATGGGGATGGGAAAACATTCATCAATTCAAATTATACTCGTTGCAATGATAAAAAAGACAATACTGACAACGTTGATCATGATCCTCTCATGGGGGGGGCTGAAGGCTCAGATGATAACACATGTTGATACCCTTGAATGCTCTATTGTTGGATTCAACGTGGGAGTAAAAGTGCCTTCAAAGCTATGCTCTTTTGCCAACCACGACGGTACACATACGCATGAAGGCATCATGCGAGACCTCTACAAGCCTCCCTATATGGAGTTCGGCATGAACTATATGTACAAATTCATATCCAACTGGCTCCTCTTTGCCGATGCTAACTTTATGTTCGGAAACGACAACCTCACTCAACGCCAAGACCGACTGGGTATCTATACCAACGACGATATTTCCATCATCATCGGCACCAATGGCACCGACGCAAATGTGACCTGCTACAACCGTGGTCTTTCGCTCCAGGGTGGTATTGGAAGAATATTCAACATCAATGAAAAGAACCCAAATTCGGGAATCTTGGCCAAAATAGGTGGTGGATGGATGCAAAGCCAAACCGTATTCTTTAAAAACGATGTAGAGGCACCACAAATCGATGGTGACTACGCCCGCCTCTACGACCATCAACGCCGTGGAGTCATGCTTACAGAAAGCATCGGCTATATTTTCATGAGTAACCACGTGAATCTCATGAACTTTTCCATCTCGTTTGAAGTAAGTCAGTGTTGGTCTCGTTCCACTCGCGACTTTGTGATCGACAACGTGATGGGACTCTGTGGTCCCGACCCAAACCGCTATTTCGACATGCTTTACACCATAAAACTATGCTGGATGTTCCCTCTCACTGGTCGTCCTGCTTATGACTACTATTTCTATTAATAATTCACATACATTTATATAGAAAGCAGAATCATTCTGTATGCGTTTCTTCTATTCCATAGGCATAGCTATCTATACCCTCGGTGTGCGAATTGCCAGTTGCTGGATCGAGAAGGCTAAGTTGATGGTACAGGGATGGAGACACACCCAATCGGTACTCGACCATTGGCCTCTACATGGACCTACTGTATGGTTCCATGCATCGTCGATGGGCGAATTTGAGCAAGCCCGTCCGGTACTGGAACGATACAAAGCCCAACATCCCGACCACAAGATACTTGTCACTTTTTTTTCACCTTCAGGCTACGAGGTACGGAAAAATTATCCACATGCCGACCTCATCCTCTATCTGCCCATGGACTCGATGCACAATGCTCAGCAATGGGTGAAGATAGTAAAACCAGTGAAGGTTTTTTTTGTAAAGTACGATTTCTGGTTTAACTACCTGCATTACCTCAATAGAGCACAGGTGCCCACATTCATCTTCAGCGCTATATTCCGCAAACAACAGTATTTCTTCAAGTCCTACGGCCGATGGTTTGCACATCAGCTCCAGAACTATAGCCACCTATTTGTTCAGAATCAGGAGTCGATCGACCTACTTCACTCTGTGGGCATTCAGCAATGTTCTCTTGCAGGCGACACTCGCTTCGACCAAGTCAACGCAATTGCTTCTCAAGCCAAACGGTTTTCCGAGATAGAACAGTTTATCGGACAACGCAAGGTACTCATGGCAGGTAGCAGTTGGGAACCAGACGAGGCAAACATCAAACATTTTATCGAGTCCTACCCCACCCCTCTTTGCCTTATCTTAGCTCCTCATGTTATCAGCACTCAGCATCTAGATGCTATAGAGCGCCTTTTTGGACCAGAACGATGTACGCGATACTCCAAAATCAAAGAACGGAGTAGTAGCACAGATGTACTAATAATCGATAATATCGGCATGCTTTCGGCACTCTACCAGTATGCCACCGTGGCTTATATCGGTGGTGGATTCGGCAGAGGGATCCACAACACGCTCGAAGCCCTTACCTTTGGTAAACCCGTATGCTTTGGCCCTAAATATCAAAAATTCCAAGAAGCACGTGACATCATTTCTCGAGGTGGTGGTTTCTCATACAGCAAAGCCGATGAATTAACGGATCGCCTTTCTGCATGGTTCAACAACGAAGACCTCTATAAAAAGGCCTCAGTACAAAGCCGTGCTTATGTAGAATCCAACCTCGGATCAGCCGACACCATACTGTCCGTAACAGAATCGAAGCAAGCTATAGGCAACACGGATCAATCCGTCAATATGGGAAAACTAATGAAAACGATACTAGCTGTACTTGCGACATCGTTGATGCTGGTTTCGTGTAGCGTCACCAAGTACATGAACGAAGACGACAGACTACTGACGCATAACAAATACACCATCATTCACGACGACATAGAATCCGAACGCGGTGTCAATGAAGCGCTGAATGATGTTCAAAACTACACTATTCAAAACCCTAACAGCAGTTTTCTAGGAATTTATCGACACAAACTCCATGTGTACAGCCTCTCTTCGCCCAATGACTCTAGCTGGATCAACAACTTTCTTCGTCGTCGAGGAGAGCCTCCTGTCGTTTTCGACGAGAATGCAGCCCTTCTCACCACTCGTAAGATTGAAGGATTGTTGCAATCCAAAGGTTGTTTCAACAGTGAAGTGTCGTTCGACACTGTGCACTATGGGAACCAGCGTCTTAAGACTTACTATATTATTCACCCTACGCCACGATACACCATCAACGAAGTCTCCTATACGGCAGAATCGAAAAACGCTCAAGAATTTCTTGACAGATGGAAAAACAACTCGGACATCCACCCTGGAGACTTCTACGATCAAAAGGTGCTCTCCGACGAAAGAAACACCATCGTTGAGATGATGCAGATGCAGGGTTTCTACCATGCTAACATCAGCTTAGTATCTTTCTCTATCGATACCAACCTCAGTACCAATCAGCTGAACATCGAGCTTCATTTAGCCAACCCTGTAATTTACGACGAAGCCAATAGGCCTACAACTATTCCTCTAAAACAGTATGTTGTTGACAAGATATACATCTATCCCAACAGCACAGCTGCTTCCAGCCTCGGAGGCTCCTATGACACTATGGCCTATGAATATCGGACAAGACTAGGACGTTCAAAATGCTTCTTCGTGTACAACCAACCCATGACGCTCCGTCCACAAACTATCGCACGTTCATTGTCCATCTTTAGCGACCGATACTATAGTAGCATGAGTGTGCAACGCACCAACAACTCACTGCTGAATCTTCGCAACTTCAAATATATTAACTTTGATTTTATCGAGTCGCCACTCAGCAATCACCATCCAGACAGTATAGGTCGGGTAGATGCCCGCATCCGACTCAAAAACAACACCAAGCAGAAGATTTCCTTATCTTTGGAAGTCAACAACTCTTCGCCAAACTGGATCAGCAACGACGGTAACTCCGCGAACAGTACCGGCAACTTAGGTGCTGAAGTCATCCTTTCTTACCAGAACAAAAACACCTTTGGCGGAGCCGAACTGCTCAAAGTGGAAGGTTCTTTCCTCATTGAGCTGCCAAACCTTTTGGGATCGCGCAACATCCCCACACACTGGTCTGCTTTCGAATCGGGATTGGATGCTAGTCTCGACATTCCCCGTCTGCTACTCCCCTCTATATGGGGTATCGGTCAACGCACCAAACCTCACACGATCATCAACTTCGGTACATTCTATCAAGACCGTTACTATTTCGAACGTTTGCTTGCCAATACTTCTTTCGGTTACAGCTGGAACAGTACCCAAAAGGAGCAGCACCAAATACTTCCTATCGAACTGACTTTTGCACGTTTCTTCGACATCGACTCTTTGTTTTGGAACCGTATAGAGCAATCCACATCCAGCAGCCGTCTCAAATATCAATATAGCAACCACTTTATCATGGATGCCCGCTACGACTACGTCTATTCCAATCAAACCATGCAGTCTCGTCGCGACTTCACCTACTTCCATCTCTCAATAGAATCAGCAGGCAACCTGCTCTATGGTGTAGGTCAATCAGGAATACTTCCTACCGATACCAGTGGAGTATTCGAGATCTACGGTGTTCCTTTCTCCCAATATTTGAGACTCAACAGTGAATTCAAACATTATTTTTTCTTCGGAAAGCGCAGTACCTTCGTAGCACGCATGCTTTTAGGCATCGGCATGCCCTATGGCAACTCCGAAAATATGCAGATGCCTTACGAAAAAAGTTTCTTCGGGGGAGGCCCGCTCAGTATGCGAGCATGGCACCTACGACGCCTCGGACCTGGTTTCTACTCACCTGAAGGCAACTCTCTACTCGAGAGAACAGGCGACATGACTTTTGTTTTGAATCTTGAGACACGATTCCCTATACTTTCAAAACTTGAAGGCGCACTCTTTGCTGATATAGGCAACGTATGGCTCATGTATCCCAACAGCGACATGCCTGGCGGCGAATTCAACATTCACACATTCCTTCCCAGCATGGCAATAGGCTCGGGTATTGGTTTACGACTCAACGTCTCAATCCTAACACTTCGACTCGACGTCGGTATCCCAGTTTATGACCCCGCCTTTGACAAAGGGTTACGTTGGCGTTATCGCCACTGGAACACATACCCCTTCAGCATCGCAGAAGCCCACTTCGGCCCCTTTACACTCAACTTTGGTATTGACTACCCCTTCTAACACATACAATCCCTTTATTATTTATGAATACATTGAAAGAAATACTCACCGTCGTAAAAAACATCTTCGAGCAAGAAAACTTTATCTTTGAACCCACCACGCTCTATACTCCGATCGACTATACACTTGCTGCTGGTGGCAAACGGATACGCCCTTCTCTGTTACTCTCATCTTGTCAGATGTTTGGCGGGAACATAACCCAAGCCAAGGATGCAGCTCTCGGCATTGAGACCTTCCACAACTTCACTCTCCTCCACGACGACCTAATGGATCAGTCGCCCATACGCAGAGGACGACCCACCGTCTATCGCAAATGGTCTCCAAACACAGCCATACTCTCTGGCGACACCATGCTTTCTTTAGCCTGGCGATATTTCTTACGTCAGTCTCACCCACAACTGCAGAACATACTCAACACTTTCAATGAAACATGTATCCAGATTATGGAAGGACAGCAGTATGACATGGACTTTGAAGAAAGCAGCAACGTCACCACTGATGATTACATGAAAATGATCACCCTCAAAACAGCCGTTCTGCTTGCTGCCGCACTCAAAATCGGTGCCCTCTATGCCAATGCACCTGAAAGAGACCAAGAAGAAGCCTACCGGTTCGGAATACATCTCGGTCTCGCGTTCCAACTTCAAGATGACCTCCTCGATGCCTATGGTGATGTAGCTACCTTCGGAAAACAAACAGGCACAGACATCTGCGACAACAAGAAAACTTTCCTGTACTTGAAGGCACTCTCTCAATCCAACGAAGAACAAAGAGGGATTCTTCAGTATCTTTTCACAACAAAACCTACCGATCCTACTGAAAAGATCCAGCAAGTACTCTCAATCTATAACGACCTCGGCATTCGCCAAATCACAGAACAGGCAATAGAAGCCCAATTCGAACTGGCAGAGCATCACCTTCAGGCTATTCAAGTACCCAAAGAAAACAAACAGCCACTTGTGGATATTGCTCGAATGCTGCTCAACCGAGACCACTAAGAAACTGTTTGGATTTTGTTGGTAATGTTTATTGGCCAGAGAAACGAGGAATTATTTCATAGTACAGCAGGCGCAATGTTGCAAAAGTCTCAGTAGAACAAGCATGCCTGCTCCACCGAAGGTCAGCGACCGAAGTGGAGCTAACTGCTACACTTAACGAAGTGGAGTCATCACCAATTTTCTGGCAGAAAAAAGAACTTTATATGGCAAAAGAAATTCATTGAATAAAATCCAAATAGTTTCTAAACAACATAAAAAAACAATAGTGAGTATAAATAGATAACAATACTATTATTCAACAAATTAACAAAGCATTGTTAAATATTTTACTCTTTTTTATGAAAAAAAATTACACGCAAAACACTCGCAGTTTTAAATATATTCCTAACTTTGCAAACTATATTGTATAGTAGTTTAATTTGATAACTAATTAAAAATTAATAATTAATACATTAAAAACCATTATGAAAAAAGCATTTGCACTGATGTCAATAATCGGTTTATTGGCATTTACGAACCTCAATGGTCTCATGGCACAGGAAGCTACTGCTCCCGTTGAAGCTGCCGCTGAACAAACCGAACAAGTTGAAGACCAGGCCAACGATTCTATGGCTGCTGTAGCAGAAGATAATGCAGAAACAGCCGAAGTAGAAGAAGTAGCTGCTCCCGCAGAAAAAGACACCTTCCACCAGGTTCTGAAAAAGAAATTCATCGAAGGTGGTGCTGGCTGGATGACCCCCGTGCTCCTCTGCCTCATCCTCGGTCTTGCTCTCGTTATCGAGCGCATCCTTTATCTGAACATGGCTACCACCAACGTAACCAAGCTTCTTGAAGGTATCGAAGAAAACGTAAAGAAAGGTGACTACAATGCAGCTAAAGAGCTTTGCAAAAACACCCGTGGTCCTGTTGCTTCTATCTTCTTCCAGGGTCTTGACCGTATCGACACCGGTCTTGAGAACGTAGAGAAATCCATCACCTCATATGGTGGCGTTCAGATGGCTCGCCTCGAGTCCAACATGACTTGGATCTCCATGTTCATCGCTCTTGCTCCTTCCTTCGGTTTCCTTGGTACCACCGTTGGTATGGTAGGCGCATTCGACGCTATCGAAGCTGCTGGTGATATCAGTCCTACCGTTGTTGCTGGTGGTATGAAAGTGGCTCTGTTGACCACCATCTTCGGTCTTATTGTTGCTATCATCCTTCAGATCTTCTACAACTATCTTCTCACCAAAATCGAAGCTCTGGTATCCGATATGGAAAACGGTTCCATCTCCTTCATGGATATCCTCGTAAAATATCACAAATAATAGCTTCAAGGAAGATAATCTATTTGTTTAACTATTAATTCCTTGAGTATTATGAAAGAAAGTTTAAGAAAACTTACATTGTGGGTTGCTCTTGTCATAGCAATCATCGGTTCTCTCTGCACCATCGTCTTCGCACTTGATCAGCAGAAAGTTCCTGAGTTGCAGAAATTCAATGGCTTGTTCGACCTTGCATACGGTATCATTCTGGCCTTCGTAGTCATCTGTCTTCTTGCCATGGTTTACTTTGTTGTAATCCGTATCATCAAAGGTAAAGGCAAAGGACTGCTCATTGGTATGGGTCTCGTAGTAGTAGTATGTGTAATTGGTTACCTTCTCTCTTCGGGCACCGACATCAGCCAGACCTTCCTTGAGAAAAATGCTGCTACCGAAAGCACCTCTAAGATTGTAGGTGCCGGTTGCATCATCACCTACGTTATGATCGTCGTATCCGTACTGGCCATCATCTATGTAGAGTGTGCACAATTGTTTAAAAAGAAGTAAAACATTATGAGTAAAAGAAAAACTCCCGGCTTGAACACGAGTGCAATGTCTGACATCTCGTTTCTGCTGTTGGCGTTCTTCCTGATGGTGTCGAACATCAACTCCGATATGGGACTCGCACGTCGTCTTCCGCCACCTCTGCCTCCCAATCAGACACCTCCCGATGTAAGGGAACGCAACATCTTCGTTGTGAAGATCAACAGCAAAGACCGCCTGCTCTTCAATGGAGAAGTAGGAGATATCACGTTGTTGAAAGATCGTGCTAAGGAGTTCCTCGGCAACCCTGCAATGGATCCCAACCTGCCCGAGAAAGACGATATCTATATCGAAGGTTTCGGCAGCACCTATCCAGTATCTAAAGGTGTTATCTCACTGCAGAACGACCGTGGTACCTCTTACGACATGTACTTCAAAGTTCAGAATGAATTGGCAGCAGCCATCAACGAGCTGCGCGATGAACTCTCGAACGAGAAATTCCACAAAGGCTATGCCGACATTACAGAAGAACAGCGTAAAGCTATCGATACAGCAATTCCTATTGCTATTTCCGAGGCTGAACCTGCAAAAATAGGAGAGAATTAATTATGGCTCGATTTACTGGAAACAAAGCAAAAGAGACACCGGCCCTCAACATGGGTTCTATGTCCGACATTATTTTCATGCTCCTGTTCTTCTTCATGGTCATCACCACCATGCGTGAAAGCAATCTCTTCGTACAGATCAAAGTACCCCAGGGTACTGAGGTCAGCAAACTGGAGAAAAAGAGTCTCGTTAGCTACATTAATGTGGGTGTACCCCAGCCCAACTATCAAGGCAAATATGGTACAGAGCCCCGCATTCAGCTCAACGATCAGATTCAAGAAGTTGACGACATTCCTCAGTTTGTAGAGTTAGAGAAAATGCAGCGTTCTGGTGAAGAGCGTAACCTTCTCACCATGGCTATCAAAGCCGACCAGCAGGTGCGCATGGGTACCGTCAGCGACATTAAGCAGAAACTGCGTCAAAGTGGTGCCTACCGTATCTTCTACAACGCTTCCAAGAATGGCAAGAAGTAATGTCATCATTTGAAAACGATTCAAGGCTGCCTTCGGGCAGCCTTTTTTTTTCGACAATACGAATCACACACATAGTGCACACCAGACAACGTACCGTCTAACAATAATAAAAGCGGGACATATCCAATCTATTTGTGCCAATCCAAGGGGGGCAATCAAAACACCAATCCCACAAAGGAAGACTAACTCAACCATTGATGCAGAAAAGGGAAAAACGATCAATGGTATCGATGACACTACCGAATAACACATTCATAGCAACACAATTCCTATCAAACAAACAGTATTAAGTCCTCAACACAGATCAATCGAGAAAGAACAATTCACAAATTATAAAAACCTAATTGAAATCCAAAAAACAAAGACGTGTTTACTTTACAACAATTCACAATCGAAGACAATCAATCGTCCATGAAGGTAGGTACCGATGCCATACTCCTCGGATGTTTGGCATTGGATCCCATCACACACGACATAGAGCACCCCAACGCCATACTCGACATAGGAACAGGATCAGGACTCATAGCCCTCATGATGGCACAACGCTATTCGCATGCACAAATACACGCCATCGATATCGATAAACCATCTATCGAACAAGCCGAACAAAATTTCAAAAGAAGCCCTTGGGGCGCAAAGCTCCATGCCATTCATACCAGTCTGCAAGATCATCAAGCAGATCCCTACGACCTCATCGTCAGCAACCCTCCATACTTCACCCATTCACTCAAAGGCCCCAACGCCACTCGCAATCAAGCACGACACAATGACACACTACCCTTCTCCGATCTTTTTCAACACGCACAACGGCACCTTTCCCCTCAAGGCCATCTCTGCATCATCGTTCCCACCACCGCCAAAGAAGAGATCGATAAGATTCTGCCGACCACAGACCTTCACCTACACTACCATATAGCCATACAAGAGCGCCCAGACCTTCCGTTCAAACGGTCCGTACTCACCTACCGGACACACCCTTGCATTACCCCCACAACACACCAACACAGCATCCGGGACCTCGAAGGACGATACACCCAATGGTATTATGAATTGACAAAACCATTTCTCACAATCAAACGATAGCATAAAAGAAGAATCCTGAAAAAAAAGAATTCCTCAAAAGAACGCTCCTCTTCTATTATCCTTTCACAAAAGGAAACGCCATAGAGCCAAAACATCATACCAGCCAGATACCCCCCTCAACACAACTAGCGCCATGACAATTTCAAAGACAAACGTACATGCAGTTGAGATAATGAAAATTCATGATAACTGAGAAAAGACACCTCAACACCAACTCACTTGGCCATCATCAATGGACGCACCGATGTCATAGTCTCAAAACAGCCAGACCGCCATCTTCCATAATGAGGATTCGCACTATTCCCCACCATACGAAACCCTCATTTTGAAAAAAAATTTGTGCAATCCAACCTATCTTATTATTTTTGCAAATTGTAATGCAACGTAAGCAGTGAGGAAAACACATCTAAAAAACTGATACAGCGAAGATAATAACAGAAATACAAATAAATAAAAAACACAGACTATGAAACAAAAACGTACCCTCTCTTTGATTCTGTGCGGTTTTGTAGCCACTGCAGCCATAGCAGGCAACCCACGCCACCGCACACTCAGCGAACGACTCAACACCGAGTATCGCCCTGCAGAACGAATGGTATTGCCCCAAGCAAAACCCAGCTACGACTACAAAATGGACGGTTATATCTCCAGCGATGAATATGAAATCTCCAACTTCTCCTACAATAGTCAAAAACAACTTGTCGCAGTATATGAGACAGTAGTAGGCGAATGGCAGATTTATGACTCACTTCGTTACAACGACCAAGGACAGATGGTACGCCTCGAAGGATGGCAGTGGCTCAACAACAGTTGGACCAATGTATATTACGTAGAATACGGCTACAACGCACAAGGCCTCGTAAGCTCCCGCACCAACTACAACAGAATCAACGGTGAGTGGCAAATGGGCGGTGTATATGAGTACTACTACAATGGTGAAGGACAGATCACCGTATCATCCCTCACCCTTGCCTACGGCAACAGCGAGTTCCAACGCATAGAATACAGCTACAGCAACGGCCATCTCGACTATGAACTTTGGAAGATGGACGACTTCATGGGTTCCCTTGAGAACAGCGAGAAAATCAACTACTACTATGATCAGAATGGCAAGCTCATCAGCGCACAGGACAGCATATGGGACAACCGCTGGAGCTATAGCGGACACGAAACCTGGAGCTATGACGCCAACGGCAACTGCACCAGCCACAGCACCTTCAACGGCAGCCACCAGGAAGCCACCCGTTCCGAATACGAATACACTAACAATACCCTCAACAACACCCTCATCCCTTACCATTTCGAGTTGGGCCGTCCTTACACCTACACCAATGTCAACACCTACGATGTAGAGCATTGGTACCAAATGGATGCCAACCACGTCTTTGGCTATGCATGGGACTACTACTATAACTACTCTGGCATCAACGGAATCAACAATGTAGAGCAAACCACACTCAAGGTTTACCCCAACCCCACCGCCAACTACATCACCGTAGAAGGAGCCCTCGACGCTCCCTATAGCATCTACGACTGCACCGGTCGTCTTGTACAGCAAGGTCGTTTCAACGCAGGCCGCATAGACGTCACCCTGCTCCCCAACGGCATGTACACCGTTACCAGCCAGCGTCACGCAGCACACTTCGTTATCGAGAAATAACACAACGAAAGCCGAACATTTTCGACAGTCTTAAACAAGAGGGAAAGCCCACAAGCCTTCCCTCTTGTTTGCTTTTACAGCCACCCCGTTCCCCAACACATACACATATCAATAAAGATAATTTTCCACGCCCATAAAGCACACATCATAAGCATTAAAAAGCCATCCGTTATCACAATGCGACCACACTGACAAACAAAGCCGACAAAAACATATTTCCCGCACATTAAACGACACAAAAAGGAGGCAAAAAACATTTTTTTGACACATAAAAGGCACAAAAAAGCGAAACAGAGCGTCATCGAAAGAAAATATATATATTTGTAATTCAAAAGCAAAAAAAAATATTTTGCCAATAAAGCCACCAATCCAAAAGAAAATCGTAATATTGCCAATTAATTCATAGGCCTAAATACGCAAAAAGATAAAAGATATATGATGAAACATTTGACGAAAATTATCGCCCTCTTCACCCTTCTGCTCGTAGCCGGACAGGGCATGAAAGCACAAGACGTGACTTTTTCGCAATTTTACAGCAATCCGCTGTACTACAACCCCGCTTTTGCCGGAGCCAAAGTATGCCCCCGCATCAACATCAACTTCCGCAACCAATGGCCCGCATTGGTCAGCGCCTTCACCACCGTGTCGGCATCCTACGACCAATACGTTGACGGACTCCACGGCGGCGTAGGCGGCATGCTCTTCAGCGACCGTCAAGGCGACCATGGTGCCCTCTCCACCAGCATGGCCACCGTGATGTACGCCTTCCGTTTCCAGGCAGCACGCGAAGTATGGGTCAGCGCCGGTCTTCAGGCCGGACTGGTCAACACCAGCCTCGATTGGGAGAATCTCCGCTTCCCCGACATGATCGACAAAGTGAATGGTTTCATCAACAACACCTCCGCACAGATTCCTCCCCAGACCAACGTATGGTACCTTGACTTTGCAGCCGGTGCCCTCATCTATGGTCCCTCGTGGTATGCTGGCTTCTCTGCTCAGCACCTCACCCAACCCTCCAATGGTTTCTATGGAGTCACCAAGCTTCCCATCAAGATGACGGCCAACATCGGCGGACTCATCAACCTTTCCGAAGAAGCACGCCGCACCTCCTCCTTAGGTCTCGGTACCCCCGTCATCTCACCCAACCTCATCTATCAGTACCAAGCCGGATGCCACTACTTCAACTATGGTATCTATCTTGACTGGATGCCCTTCCTCGTAGGCGTATGGTACCGCAACGGTCTCACCGCCGTAGCCAGCCAGAGTCCCTGGAACCCCGATGCCTTCATCTTCATGGTAGGCCTCCAGCAAGACCACTTCAAGTTCGGCTATTCCTACGATGTCACCGTATCCAAACTGGCCAACAATACCTCCGGAGCCCACGAGATCAGCCTCGGCATCATGCTCCCCTGCCCCGAGAAACACCACAAGGTGAAATCCATCCGCTGTCCTACCTTCTAATTCTGCCTCCGCAGCATATATTCATCTACCATATATATAAAAAGAAAACTGAGGGGGAAAGCACAACCCGTCCCATCGTAGAGACAAGCCCAGTAAAATAAAAAGCACCCTGCATGGGAACATTTCAACAGTTTTTGCGTAAGATAAGAATAAAATAAAATAAAATAAACATACTTATGAAAGCCCTTAAAACCGTTTGCTTTATTGCCGTAGCCTGTTTGATGCTTACCGCATGCCACAAACAGAAGTCAGCTGTCACAGGTTGGAACCTCAACGATTCCGAATGGGGTGGCTTTGAGAAATCCCAATACAACGAGCAAATGACTGGTCCTGGTCTCGTCTTCATCGAAGGCGGTTCCTTCGTTATGGGTCGTGTAAGCGACGACACCCGCTTCGAGTGGAACAATGTAGCCCACACCGTCAACGTATCCTCCTTCTATATGGACGAAACCGAAGTATCCAATATCAGCTATCGCGAGTTCGTATATTGGATGCAGCGCGCCTATGGCGAAGAATATCCCGAGCGCGTACGTGCCATCTATCCCGACACCAACGCATGGCGCGATAAGCTTGCATGGCGCGAAGAGATGGTTGATTTCTATTTCCAGAGCCCCATCTACGACGACTATCCTGTAGTGGGCGTCACCTGGGAGCAAGCCAACCAGTTCTGCGTATGGCGTACCGACCGTGTCAACGAGAAGATCCTCGTCGATATGGGCATCATCGTACTCGACCAGACCGAACTTCGCGGCGAGACCGCCTTCCAGACCGACGTATATCTTGCCGGCCAATACCGAGGTGAGAGCAAGCACGAGCTTGAGAACCTCGATCCTGCAGCCGGTGGCGAGCCCCGTCAGGTACGCCGCACCGACGGTATCCTCCTGCCCAACTATCGTCTTCCTACCGAAGCCGAGTGGGAGTATGCAGCCCTTGGCCTTATCGGCAACACCTACGACGAGCGTATCATCGAGCACAAGACCTATCCTTGGGCCGGTACCAGTCTGCGTAGTGCCAACAAGAAATACTACGGACAGTTCCTTGCCAACTTCAAGCGCAGCCGTGGCGATGCTATGGGCGTAGCAGGCAACCTCAACGATGGTTGGGACTACACCGCACCCGTGAAATGGTATTTCCCCAACGACTACGGTCTCTACCACATGGCAGGCAACGTATCCGAGTGGACCTCCGACGTATATCGTAAAGATGTTGATCCCGTAGGCGGCGAAGACATGAATCCCTTCCGTGGCAACGTATATCGTACCGCCACCTATATCGACGAAGAGATCGCCATCAACGACACCACCGGTGGCATCATCTACAAGAATGTCGATGACGATATGAACCGTCGCAACTACCGCACTGCCGACAATATCAACTACCTCGATGGTGACTATTCCAGCAACATCTACGACTACGAAGGCAAATCCGCCATCACCGAATGGGTGGCAGCCTCCGATGATGACGATGAAGGCGGCTACGACGAAGAAGGCACCGATATGAACAATCCCGACACCGTCACCAACCAGATGTACCGTCGTGTAGCACGCGGCACCTCGGGTGATCCCGTCAACTCGCTTATCGGCAACAAAGTTCGCGTAGTCAAAGGCGGTAGCTGGAACGACCGCGCCTACTATCTGCAGCCCGGCACCCGTCGCTATCTCGACCAAGACCGCAGCTCTTCATGGATTGGCTTCCGCTGTGCCATGGACCGTCTCGGACCCCGTGTAGTGAAATAACAATATTTTTTAATATTAGAGTTTTATTGCAATTGCAACTAAAGAGCCTCTCGCTTGAGAGGCTCTTTTTTTTGCACTAAGCAGCCCACCATCATCGTAGTCCTGGCATAGTAGTGATGATAAAAAAACAAGTTAGCTCCATTTCAGTCGATCACCTTGACTCTTCTTTGGGAAATGTAGCTGGTGGATCCTCTTCAGAATGTGTAGATGGTGGCTCCTCTTCGGAATGTGTAGATGGTGGCTCCTCTTCGGGAAATGTAGATGGTGGCTCCTCTTCGGAATGTGTAGATGGTGGCTCCTCTTCGGGAAGTGTAGAGGGTTGCTCATCTTCGGAATGTGCAGTTGGTGGCTCATCTTCGGTATGTGTAGTTGGTGGCTCATCTTCGGGAAATGTAGATGGTGGTTCATCTTCGGAATGTGTAGCTGGTGG
>JAZUDW010000116.1:0-37936 GCA_045639845.1 Bacteroidales bacterium | reverse complement strand
GTGTCGGTGAGGTTCATGGAAACGAAAAAGATGCCTCCCCCGCCATTGGGTGAGGGAGGCGTAGTTGTAGGTCTAATCGAAGTGAATGATTAGTTGTTTTTCTTTAAAAGATCACGTATCTCGGCAAGCAGCTCTTCTTGGGTAGGACCAGCAGGTGCTTCGGGTGCAGGTGCTTCTTCTTCTTTCTTCTTGCCGGCTTCTTTGAGTTTGTTGATACCTTTGATGAGCATGAAGATGGCGAAGGCAATGATGATGAAGTCTATGCACTCTTGTACGAAGCTACCATAGTTCCACATGACAGCGGCTTTGATCTCTTCTCCGGTGGCAGGATCAGTCACTGCTTGTTTAAGTGTGACGCTAAGGTCTTTGAAAGCTCCGTCGCCAATGAGGGCGGCGAAGATGGGCATGATAATATCGTTGACAAGGGAAGATACAATTTTTCCAAAGGCACCACCGATAATGATACCTACGGCCATGTCGATCATATTGCCTTTGACGGCAAATTCTTTAAACTCGTTGAGAAACTTTGACATTTTTTGTTGGTTTTTATTGATTAATCGTTTGTATTCTTTTCATGGCATTCATATGAAAGAGTCGACATCGGTTTTGAATACCGACTCATGGTATGAATTGTGGATCGTGATTTAGAATTCGGCTGTCTTTGGTGTGCGGGGGAAGGGGATCACATCGCGTATGTTGGACATGCCGGTAACGAAGAGAAGCAGACGCTCGAAGCCAAGACCGAAGCCTGCGTGGGGGCAAGTACCGTACTTGCGGGTGTCGAGGTACCACCACATATCTTTCATAGGTATGTTGAGTTCGGCAATGCGAGAGGTGAGTTTCTCGTAGCTCTCTTCACGCACGGAACCACCGATAATCTCGCCGATTTGCGGGAAGAGTACGTCGGTACCTTGTACAGTCTTACCGTCTGCATTCTGTTTCATGTAGAAGGCTTTAATCTCCTTGGGATAGTCGATCATAATGACGGGTTTCTTGAAGTGCTCTTCTACGAGGTAACGCTCGTGTTCGCTGGCAAGGTCGGCTCCCCAGAATACGGGGAATTCAAATTTCTTGCCGTTTTTGATAGCTTCTTCGAGTATCTTAACGCCTTCGGTATAGGGGAGACGTACGAAGTCGGTGGCTACGACGCTCTTGAGACGTTCGATAAGGCTGTTGTCGATCATCTTGTTGAGGAACTCAAGATCGTCCATGCAGTGATCGAGGGCCCACTGTACACAATATTTGATGAATTCTTCTTCGGTAGCAGTGAGGTCATCAATATCGAAGAATGCCATCTCGGGTTCGATCATCCAAAATTCTGCCAAGTGGCGAGGCGTATTGCTGTTTTCGGCGCGGAAGGTAGGTCCGAAAGTGTAGATCTTGCCAAGAGCGGTGGCACCGAGTTCGCCTTCGAGCTGGCCACTTACGGTGAGGGAGGTCTGCTTGCCGAAGAAGTCTTGACTGTAGTCTATACTGCCATCTTCGGTATGGGGCAGATTATTGAGGTCCATAGTTGTAACTTGGAACATCTCACCAGCTCCTTCGCAGTCGCTGGCAGTGATAAGGGGTGTATGGAAGTAAAAGTATCCGTGTTCGTGGAAGTATGTATGAATGGCCATGGCCATATTATGTCGTATGCGACATACGGCACCGAAAGTGTTGGTGCGCATGCGAAGGTGGCCAATCTCGCGGAGGAACTCCATGGAGTGGCCTTTTTTCTGCAGGGGATAGGTGTTAGGATCGGCTTCTCCATAGAGCATAATATGCTCTGCTTGAATCTCTACAGCTTGTCCTTGGCCCATGGAACGTACAAGTTTACCGTCAACGCTGAGGCAGGCCCCGGTGGTGATACGGCGCATGAGATCTTCGTCGAAGTTGGCCAAATCTACAACAACTTGGATGTTATTGATGTTGGATCCGTCATTGAGTGCTATAAAAGCGACGTTCTTATTGCCGCGTTTGGTTCGTACCCAGCCTTTAACGTTGATGCTGGTGTCAATAAGATGTTCTGTATTGCCCTTGAGTAGTTGGGCTATTTCGATACGTTTATCCATGATGAGATATTGTTTCTTTTTTTATTCTTTTTTTATTGTGAGGGTCGTATGAAACCGTCGTTATTTTTTCTTGTGTTTGCTGTGGAGCATCTCATAGTCGCTGGAAAAGCGGGCTATGTTGTTTTGCTGGTCACGCCGACATATCATGAGCACATCTTTGTTGGCTGTGATGATGTAGCCGTCAAGACCTTGCAGTACGAGGGTGTCGTTGATTCCTGGGGTATTGATGATGCAGTTGCGAACGTCGTAGAGCAGTGCATCACCAGCTACAATGGCGTTGTTGTGCTGGTCTTTGATTGTGGTATTGTAAAGCAACTCCCACGTCTCGACATCCGACCATCCGAAGTCGGCTTCTAGTACGTGTACATTGTCTGCTTTCTCGATGATACCATAGTCGATGGAGATGCTGTCGAGTCTAGTATATGTGTTGAGTAATTCTTTGGCGTTAAGCTCGGTGCCATGTTGGAGCAGAGTCTCGTGGATAACAGGTAGATGTTTGCGGAAAGCGGCATCGAGGACGTCGTAGCGCCATACGAAAATGCCGGCATTCCAAAAGAATTCACCTGTTTGAATAAACTGGCGCGCCATTTCGACAGGGGGCTTCTCAGTAAAGGTGACTACTTTGTGTAGGCTTTTGGTATTGGGACACGATGAGGCCTCAGAGAATTGTATGTAGCCGTATTTTGTATTGGGATTAGTGGGGCGCACTCCAAGGGTGATAATCCAGTCGTAGTGGTTGGCGGCATCGATGGCAGCTTGCATTTTCTCAACAAAGAGTTGGTCACCGAAAATAGCGTGGTCGGAAGGGGTAACGATGATATTGGCATTGGGGTTGATAGATCCAATGACGGAAGCAGCCCACGCCACACAAGGGGCTGTGTTACGACGTATGGGCTCTTCAAGTACTTGGTAGGATTGCAACCCATGAATCTGCTCGCGGACTCGATCCCCGTAGCCTTGCGCTGTGACGATAATGATATTTTCGCGACAACAGATCTGTGCATAACGGTTGAAGGTGCTTTGCAGCATGGATTGGCCGGTGCCTAGAATGTCGATAAATTGCTTTGGGTGATTGTTGTCGCACAATGGCCACAGGCGACTCCCGAAACCGCCTGCCATGATTATGCAGTAGTTGTTTGGATTCATACACTTACCTCCCCTTTTATGTGTGGATGTGGGTTGTAGTTGTCTATGAGGAAGTCTTCGTAGTCGAAACTGAAGATGTCTTTCTTGTTAGGATTGATTCGCATGGTTGGCAATGGCCTAGGGTCTCGGGTTAGCTGTAGATGGCATTGGTCGATGTGGTTGTTGTAGATGTGGGCATCACCTAATGTGTGTATGAAATCGCCGGCTTCAAGCCCTGTGGCTTGAGCAATCATCATGGTAAAAAGGGCGTAACTTGCTATGTTGAAAGGTACTCCGAGAAATATATCTGCACTACGTTGGTAGAGTTGGCAGGAGAGTTTTCCGCCAGCTACGTAGAATTGGAAGAGTATGTGGCAGGGCGGCAATGCCATCTTGTTGATTTCACCAACGTTCCATGCGGAGACTAGGAGTCGGCGAGAATCAGGATTTGTTTTGATCTGATCGATAAGCTCGGTTATCTGATCAATAGTGGTGCCGTCGGAACATCCCCACGAACGCCATTGGTGTCCGTAGATGGGCCCAAGGTCGCCTTGGGCATCGGCCCATTCGTCCCAAATGGAGACACCATGATCGTTAAGGTATTTTACATTGGTGTCGCCTCGGAGAAACCAAAGCAACTCGTAGATGATGGAGCGTACATGCAACTTCTTGGTAGTGAGCAGCGGAAAACCATCAGCGAGGGGAAAACGCATTTGGTAACCAAACACAGAGCGTGTGCCTGTTCCTGTACGGTCGTTTTTCTGTATTCCGTGGTCAATAACATGACGTAGAAGGTCGAGATACTGTTGCATCGTACTGTGATATTATTATATATTTTTAATAAAGAACGATGATGAGCGTATTCTATTGTGTGAAGGAGATAAAAATACCATCCCTAGATTCAACTATGCAGTAGTGCTATTTGTTTTTTGAGCTATTATCATGCGGTCTTTATCTCTGAAATCAGGGTAGAGGGTGGCTTCAAATCCCATTTGTTGCATCAGAACGAGGACGTCGTTTCCGTAGTGTTCGTGGATCTCTAATACTAAATGACCCGTGAGACTGAGATGTTGTACTGCTAGTTCTGCTATACTGCGGTAGAAGCAGAGTGGGTCGCTATCGGGTACGAAAAGGGCAAGCGAGGGTTCATGGTCAGTAACGTTGGGCTCCATTAAAGAACGTTCTGACTGAGGAATGTAGGGGGGATTGCTGATAATAAGATCGTAAGTGTGCAAAATTAACGTGTGGTGGAACACATCGTCGCGCAGAAACTGTATGGGTGTATGGTTGTATTCCGCGTTGTGCTGAGCTACCAAAAGGGCTTCCTCGGAAATGTCGATGGCTGTGGTCTCTGCTTTGGGAAAATGATGAGATAGGGCTATGGCTATGCACCCGCTGCCTGTGCAGATGTCGAGTATAGAATCGGGTGGTGTTTGTCTAAGTATTTGTATGGTTCTCAATACTATTTCTTCTGTCTCTGGCCTGGGTATCAATACATGCTGATTTACATCGATACGGCAGCCGCAAAATTGGGTGTGACCGATGATCTGCTGTACGGGTCTGTATTTTTTGAGATCTTCCACTGCCCAATGAAATTTCAGTAGGTCGGATTGGTTGATGGTGTCGTCGCGGTGTAGTAGAAACTGCGTGGTGTCCCATCCATGGAAAGCTTCGAAGAGGAGTCGTGTTATACTTCTCAACTCTCCTTCTGGATAGAGATGATGTAGCTCAGTGAGTATGTATCGTTCTATGTCGCGTACTTTGTTGGATGGTATGTGGAGATCTGTGGTATTCATTCGTAATGGACTTATTTCTTTCTATTGAAGTCGGCGGGAATTTCACCCCAGAGATCGGTGTTCCATTTCCTGATCTCGGTTGTGTAAGTGTTGTTATGCAACCAAATTTCGGCGCGTCTGATAATGTCGTATAAAGGGGCGGTCTGTTCGTTGTAAGGAAGTTTAGTACGACATTGTTTTTGCCGTATCCAATTGATGGCGTTTACAGAATCTGAATAGAGGATAAGGTTAAGGTTGTTTTTTTTGAGATAGGCCAAGCCATGAACGATGGCAAGAAACTCACCAATGTTGTTGGTTCCAACCGGTGCTTTGAAGTGAAATACTTGAGTGCGAGTCGATACATAGACTCCTTGGTATTCCATTATTCCGGGATTACCGCTACAAGCAGCATCTACAGCAAGGCTGTTCATCTCAGGTCGAGGTAGAGAGGGATTAGCATCGGCTTTGACTTGGGTCATTCCCGAGGAATCTACAGTGAGTATAACACCATCTTTCTGCTTCGCGTTCAGCCCTTGAGACATTTCTGGCCCTAAACGAAATGCCTCGGCAGCAATGTCTCTACTTTCAAAGGATTTGAATTTTGCTCCATTGATGCCGTGTACTTGTTGGCTGCATTGTTCCCATGTTTCGTAGATCCCGGGCTGCTTACCTACCCATACTACATAGTATTTCTTCTTGTTTTTTGCCATCTTGTTGGTCTCGTTATGGAAGAATCTTTTTGCTTTAATTGTTAGATTCTAATCTATCCTCTCATTTGTGGTGATCGATTTTATTGAAATAAAGCAATTATCGTTGCTCCTCAACCGACAGGGTAACCTAAATAGAGTGGTGAAATCTCAGCGGATTGTTTTTTTTCTCCAATAGTCCTAATATATATCAAGTTGATGAAATGTTTATGGGTGATACGCATTATTCATCGTGGAGAGTTTTCTTAATCTACCTATTTTGCAACTGTTTGTGAATAAATGGTTGCAAATCGTTTCTGTTGATAATAGGGTGGTTATAGAAAAAGCGGCCGCGTTATGCGACCGCTTTTCCTTTCGTCATTATTGTTGGTTAATGAAATTACACACCAAGCTCAAGACGTTTGAAGGCGGTACATTTAAGATCTTTGTCGGTACGAGCGATAAAGTCTTTCACAGAAACTTTGCTTTCCATGATGTACTCCTGATTCATAAGAGTGTTCTCCTGGAAGAATTTATTCAAACGGCCTTTGGCGATATTTTGAATCATCTTCTCATCAAGACTAGCTGCTTTCTCTGCAGCTACTTTCTCTTTGATTTCACGAGCCTGAGCTGCCTGCTCTTCTGTGAGCCAACCTTTAGCGGTGTTGGAACTGATGTGCTCGTCGGTATCTACGTGGCTGGGGTTGATACCAGCTTTCTTCAGAGCTGCTTCAACAGCTTTCTGAATCATCTCTTCTTTGGTCTTCTCAACAGCTACATTGAGCTCGTTGTCGATAACGTTTTGGGGAACAGAAGCCTCGTCGAGAGCTACGGGACGCATTGCTACAACCTGCATTGCAACATTGTGACCTACTTCGTCGAAACCTTCCTTAGACATACCGATTACAGAAGCCATGCGGTTGCCGGGGTGGATGTAGGAATAAACCTTAGCAGCGTCAATAACCTCGAAGTGTGCAAGTTCGATCTTTTCACCAATCTTGGCAATCTGGTCGGTGATGAGGTCGTTAACAGGGCGGCCGTTCATTTCCATGGCGAGAACTTCTTCTTTGGTGTTGAGGTTCTTCTCCATTGCATTGTCGATGATCGACTGTGCAAAAGCAACGAAGTCGGCGTTGGTGGCAACGAAGTCAGTTTCGCAGCTTACCATGATGACAGCACCATGACCACCATTAGCCTTTGCCAATACTACGCCTTCGTTAGCGTCGCGATCGGCACGTTTAGCAGCCATTTTCTGACCCTTTTGGCGAAGGAAATCGATAGCTTTGTCGAAATCACCGTCACATTCAACGAGTGCTTTCTTGCAGTCCATCATACCAACACCGGTCAATTGGCGCAATTTGTTAACATCAGAAGCGGTTATATTTGCCATAATTTTTGTTTGCTTTAATTAATGATTATTCTTCGTCTTTTTTGGGTGCATTTCTGCGGGGACGACGAGGACGTTCCTCTCTACGCTCGGGGATCTCTTCGTTGTTTACTTCGTTTTCCTCTACTTCTTCAGCAGCCACAGCGTCTTTGTCGAGAAGGCGTTCGTTCTGACCTTCCTGGATGGCCTCAACCATATGTTTCAGGATAGCAGCAATCGATTTGGATGCATCGTCATTAGCAGGAATGGGGAAGTCAATAAGATCAGGATTAGTATTAGTATCAACGATAGCGAAGGTAGGGATGTTCAAACGACGTGCTTCAGCAACGGCAATGTGCTCTTTGTTAATGTCAACGATAAACAGTGCGCTGGGAAGACGGGTAAGATCGGCAATACTACCCAAGTTCTTGTCAAGTTTAGCGCGTTCACGCTGAATCTGAAGACGTTCACGTTTGGAGATGCTATTGAATTCTTTGTCCTTCATCATAGCGTCGAGGGAGTTCATCTTCTTCACGGCTTTGCGGATAGTGGTGAAGTTGGTGAGCATACCACCAGGCCAACGCTCGGTTACGAAAGGCATGTCAAGAGGTTTCACCATTTCGGCAACGACTTCTTTGGCTTGCTTCTTGGTAGCAACGAAAAGGACTTTTTTGCCCGATTTTGCGATTTGTTTGAGAGCAGCAGCAGCTTCATCAGCCTTTGCTATGGTCTTTTGCAAATCTATAACGTGAATACCATTGTGCTCCTTGAAGATATAGGGAGCCATTTTGGGATTCCATTTTCTTTTGAGGTGTCCGAAGTGACAACCTGCGTCTAATAATTCTTCGAATTTAAGTTCTGTCATTTTCTTTTATTTTGTTTACATTCCTAAATAGCCAATTGCAAAGTAGTCCGTGCTGAAAAGAAGTCTTTGCAATTTGGATACTAAACAATGATTTTCTCTCTTCCAAATGGCACACAAATACCTTAATAAAATTAAGCAGCCGTATTCGTTGTGCCAATGCAAATACTAACGTTTGCTGAACTGGAAACGTTTACGTGCTTTGGGCTGGCCGGGTTTCTTACGTTCAACCATACGGGGGTCACGCATGAGGAGTCCTTTAGCCTTAAGAGAAGGACGGTCTTCGATATTGTTCTCGCAAAGAGCGCGGGCAATAGCCATACGAAGTGCTTCTGCCTGACCGGTGATTCCACCACCATCGAGGTTGGCTTTTACATCCCATTTGCCTTCAGCGTCAGCAATTTGAAAGGCTTGGTTGACGATGAACTGTAGGGGACCAGTGGGAAAGTATTCTTTATAATCTTTTTTATTTACGATGATATTGCCAGTGCCGGGGGTCATATAGATACGGGCAACGGCGGTTTTTCTTCTACCTATGGTATTGATAACTTCCATGATCTTATCTTATATCGTTAATGTTAATCATTTTGGGGTTCTGACCCTGGTGAGGATGCTCTGCACCTGCATAGACATAGAGGTTGCGATAGAGCTGAGCGCCAAGACGGTTCTTGGGGAGCATACCTTTGATAGCATGTTCAAGAACACGCTCGGGATGGTTGGCAAGCACCTTCTCAGGAGTTGTTTCGCGCTGTCCGCCAGGATAGCCTGTGTAGCGTTGATAGATTTTGTCGGTCATTTTTTTGCCCGTCAAAACAATCTTCTCTGCATTGATGATGATAACATTGTCACCGCAGTCTACGTGCGGGGTGAAAGAGGGTTTGGTTTTACCTCTCAAGATATTGGCAACTCTCGTTGCGAGGCGACCTACGGTCTGGCCTTCAGCGTCCACCAGTACCCATTCTTTCTTTACGGTAGCCTTGTTTGCCGATACGGTTTTGTAGCTTAAAGTACTCATTTTAATTTGACAGTTTCTTTAATTGTTACTTCTTCTTTCGATAGTATCATCCGTCCGAACGGGCATTGAATCTGACGCAATGACACTATTTTTAGAGTTTGCAAAAGTACAATTAATTATTTAACTGGCAAAATTTGTTTTATCTTCAATGTATTTTTTTTGTGATAATATCAAATTATTGTATCCGTAAATGATTGATAAGTAAAAATTAATATATGTTTTTTATGGTGTTGTATTTTTCTTCTTTCTTTGTATTCGCTGACTTGAATTCTAGGGAAATGATGATCTTTGAAAATTGTTTTCAACAGATTTTGTGCCATTATTGTGAATAAGCCGCCGCGCCCTTTCGTAATTGATACAGATAGTGTGTATTACATTTATTTGATGCGATCGCATAGTAACCCAAGCGACTTGCTGCCTATTGTGGTTGCTATGAAGTAATTTGACCCTCCTTCGCAGACTTTGAGTTTTTTCTCCAGCTCGTTGGCGGCGATGTGGTAGTTTTTGCACACAATATGACATTTGCCATCGGGAAGGAACCGTTTCAATTCCTTGGCTGTTGGGGAAATGACTTCATTGATATGGAAAATTCTACCAGGAAAATCATCTGTCAGGGTGTCGGAAGTGTATAGATGGGTATTGCGTCCTAATTTGTTGAGACCATACCAGTGACAGATACTTTTAAAAGCACCTCCTTTCAGTAGTGCAGCATGAGGGTCGTACAGGAATTTCCCTAGTTGGGAACATAAGAGGATGGGCATAGTAGCTTCCTCGTCGCGTGTGAAAGTATTTTGATATCGAATGGTACCGTCGTTGTTCAGATCCACACAGAAGATCTTAGCAATGCTCTCTGTTGCAGAACATACGAAAAGAACTTCTTTACATTCCCCGTTGACGGCAACTACATGTACTTCTCTTACTAGTCCAATCTGTTTGATTCCGCTATCTATATCTATCATTGGACTTGCTTTTACTATTAGTCTGTTGCAATGAGTCATTAGTAGTGGTAAGTGCTCGATGATATTAGGTGTGCAGTCTTCGAAAGCACTAACGCGACGTCCTTTCTCATTACGTCTCGATGGGTCGATAAAGATGGTGCTGAAATGTGTGTCGTGTGTAGATAACCACGACATGCTGTCTTCGTTTAAATAATGATACTTAGCGTGGATGTCTAGATTGTTGTGCAGTGATAGGTTGCGTATGTTTTCTTGCGTAATCTCAAATAGTTCTTCGTTTTGTTCTATATAGGTTACATGGGCAACTCGAGTTCCCAAAAAGAGACTGTCTATACCCATTCCGCCTGTCATATCAGCTACAGAATTGCCTTCAATGAGTTGGCTTTTATATCGTGCTGTGGCTTCTGATGAACTCTGCTCTCTGTTGAGGCGGGGTGGGTACAAGAAAGTGTCAATAGGAGCGATTGATGGCCATTTGCCATCTGCTTGTTTTCGACCTTCTATCTGTTGCGCAACCCATCTCATATCAATGGTTGGATGTTTGCCCGATTGTAGTAACAACTTTGTAGGATCGTCGTTATGGTGAGCTATGGCGAATTGGATGGTATCTACGTTGGGAAGGCTCATGTCTTTTTCAAAATCTTAACCTGTTTTTTTCCGTAGCTGAGTTATGAAGCTTAACTGATGGATGCTTTGGTGTGTCGTCCTACAATGTCGAAGATATGCAGCGATTTATGTGTTTTTGCCATTATAAAAGATGCTGATAAGGCGACAAAAGTGTAGTAAGATTGTGTTAGTGATGATGAAAAAATAACTTGAGACAATGTTTTATTTTTTTTCAGTATGCTTTAGCCTATCTTGTCGGCTGTATAGCCTATTTTGCAATTTTGCAAGTGGGGATTTGCAGACGAAAAGCTCACTGGTTCACCGAACCTTTTGTCATCGGTCGTGTGACTTGTTTTCCGCTTTGCTCGCAATCTATTCGAGAACGCTATCGAGCTTCTCTGAAGTTCTTCATATTCCTTCTTCTCATTGTAAAAAACTTGACAATCTAAGCCAAATCATATCAACTTATTTTTTTTTCATCACTTATTTTGTCCAATTTAATAATTTGATGTCCTCTCGGGTGTTAGTGAGGTCCTTTTAAACAACCTACGGTGCCGTATTACGGCGCCGTAGTGGATATAATAATTGTTAGTATATTCCCTGGTCGTGAAGCTGTTTTAAACGTGCTACGACTGACGGACGATCTTCCTTGTAGGTTACACCGAACCATTGTGCGGTGGTTTTGAGTACGCGCATGGTGGCGTATCCGTTGTTGATGAAAGTATTGACTGCAAATGGGATATAGTACTCTGACTTCATCTCGTTTCCGTGCTCTTTTAGGAAGGATACAAATAGTTTTTCGCTCTCGCCAAAGTAGTCGGGAGTGAAGCCAAACAGGTTCATCGATACTGTGGCATCGGCGGCTAGAGGATGGGATGAACCATCAGGGTCTTGGTATGCGATACCGTTTGCGGTGCGACTAATAGCAGTACGTTCCGTCATCGATTCGAGTAGGCCTGCATTGTTGATGTTGCATACACCGCGCGACACGCTGCCGTTTTCTGATAGCGTATTCTCGAGTTTGTAGCCAACCATGCAGTATTGACCTTTGGCGTTTTCGAGGGTGAGAAGGTGATCTGCCATTACGCGGAAGGCATCAGCGCCATAGAAATCGTCGGCGTTGATGATGGCGAAAGGTTCATGGATCGCCTCTTTTGCCATCAAGATAGCGTGGTTGGTACCCCAGGGCTTTTCACGTCCTTCGGGAACAGAGAATCCCTCAGGAAGATTGTCGAGTTCTTGAAACACGTATTCCACTTCAATCTGGTTTTTGAAGTGTTCTTTGTTGAATACTTTCTTGAAGTCGTCGGCAAAACTACGACGAATCACAAATACAACTTTGCCGAATCCGGCTCGGATGGCATCGGTAACGGAATAATCGAGGATGGCTTCGCCATTAGGACCAACGCCGTCCATTTGTTTTAGTCCACCATAACGGCTGCCCATGCCGGCTGCCAAAACTAGTAATGTAGGTTTCATATAATAGATATTAATATTATTACTATAATTTTCTCTTTAATTTAAAAAAATCTTTCATTAACGTCTCGCACTCTTCGACCATCACGCCGCTGACTACCTCTGTCTTAGGGTGGAGCATGGCTCTACCCAATTTTGTGAATCCGCGTTTAGGGTCGGATGCGCCATACACTATGCGTCTTATCTGAGTCCATCCTGCAGCGCCTGCACACATATAGCAAGGTTCTACGGTGACATAGAGGGTGCAGTCGGTAAGGTATTTTCCACCCAAGGCTTCTGCTGCAGCGGTGAAGGCAATCATCTCAGCATGAGCAGTGACGTCGTGAAGTCGCTCTGTGTTGTTGTGGGCACGGGCAATAATGCGGTTGTTGCTCACGATGACGGCTCCGATGGGTACTTCGTCTTCATCGCGTGCGGTACGAGCTTCTCTTAGGGCTTGCTGCATGTAGTATTCGTCGTCGTTGTCAAAGATGCTCATGGTCTTTTTTGCTATTTGTTGAATAGACGATCGTCCATCGGTAGCATCTTCATAGTGCTGTGCATTAAGGTAATTTTACCATCTATTTGGTAACTCTCTTCCGAGGGGATGAACATCATGTGCAATGGGTAGTATTCATGGATGGCTCGCCAATCCACATTGGGCATGGCGTTGCCCTTCTGGGTGGTTGGATCGATAGGCAGTTCGTCAATCATAAAAAGCAGACCACTTTGTTTGTCGAAAAGATAGTATCTGTCGTAGCGATAAGGATCGTGCACTAGGATGCGATAGACCTCGTTGCCATTGTATGTCCAAATGCCTTTGTATTCCAATTCCAAACCTTGGGTTCTCCAGTTGTAAAGGGCCCCGCGGAAGTCGTATTCGGCCATCTTGGAGTAGAAGCCGGCGGGATCAATCGAACGCCAGCGTCCATTCTTGAATTCTCTGTACAGATCCTTGCCATTGGAACGAAGTGCTTTCTCTCTGACTCCGTTCACGAATATTTCGCCTCTCATCTTCTGGGGCATAACGAACCATCGTTTCATCATCGTCGTGTCTTTGGGATTGTCTCGGTTTACGATGATGGTCTCTATATACAGCATACTATCGGCAGGCAAGTTGTCGTAGTTCACTATTTTCAGGTATCTATCTACCACTAATACAGCCGTGTCAGGAATCCATTGGTGGTTTTGTGCCCATGCTATGACTGAGCATCCTATTAGAGCTATGGTAATAAGTATGTTCTTCATATTGATTTAGGTTTTATATGTTATTTCATTTTTGATGCGCTTCGAGGAATAGAAAAGGGGAATGCCAGAGCTTTATCAACTTCAGGTGTGGTGTATTTGAGTCGAGCTGTCTGATTAATCCTAGGATGTTTCACAACCACATTGATAAGTTTGGCTAGCTTCAATTTCCCAAAAGTCTGATAGTCGGATGCTGTAGAACTGACTACTTTTGTCTTCACTGTTTCCCCAAGAAGCATATCTTGCACCGTTTCAAAGTTGATGTCAACATTGTATTTCAGTTGAATATCGGTCCAACTGCCAGCAATGTACTCGTTGGTTACCTTAATGTAAGCTTTTACCGAGTCGGGAGTGATGTATGCACGTCCCAGTTCTATGAATTTAGACACAGTGAGCCAGATAATGCTATCGTTCAGCATACGGAGCTGGGCGTTGGCGGAATAGTTGCCCACGGTACAGGTGACATTGGTGCTAAGGGTTTTGAAATTGTATTTTGGTTTTTTAGGGGTGGGCTTGGTTGATTGCGGATTAGTGTTGGTTTGGTTAGAATGTCTGTTGGCCTCGTTATTGTTTCCCGTGTTTATTGCGGGTTGATTGGTTGGATTTGTGGTAGAGGGTGTCGGGTTTGAGGGATTTGTTGCGACTTGCTCTTTTCTGGCTTCGCGACGTTCTTGTCGAGCCATTTTTCTAGAAGAGTTGCAGCTGGATAAGAGTATGCAGGCTGCAATGGTGATATAGATGATATGTTTTTTCATTGTAGTGGTTATTTCCCCATTATGAGTTGGTAGTGCTTCCGAACGTCTTCGTTTTCGTTCTCAGGGCGCACAATGGCTTGTTTTATGTATTTCCTGGCTTCATCGTATCGCCCCATTTGGTAGAGTATCCAGGCATAGGTGTCGAGAAAGTAGGGATTTTGAGGATCGGCTTTGAGTGTCATAGCCGACAGTTTCTCTGCTTTCTCTAAATCTTTGTGTCGTTCGGCTAGATAATAGGCGTACGAATTAGCTATCAAAGGATCACTAGGACAAACCCCGATGGCTTTTTCGTGATATTTCTCACAGTTGTCGAAGTCGTTTATTTTTTCGTAGCAGTGAGCTGCCATGTTGTAGGCTTCGCACTCCATTTCTTTGAGGTAGCGTTTTGAGAACCCTAGTTTTTCACATTGTTTTACCTCGTCAATGGATTGCTGGTGTTGCTCTTTGGCTAGGTGGCAGTATGCCATAATGTAGTGAGGCAACACTTCAAATGGGAAGAGCGCAGAGGCTCGTTTTGCTATGCTCAGCATCTCGTCTTCGTTGTTCTCCAACTCCATTTCGACCTGTAGGAGGGTTTCCCAAGGAGTCCATTGGCTACTGTCTTTGCTAAGGTGCAGTTTGATTTGTCGGGCAGCATCAGCATATTTCCCTTGCGATAGCAACATGCTGCTATATATTAGGGCGTAGGCCGTGGTGTCTGGATTACCTTCCATGATTGTTTGGAGGAGTTCAATGGCTTTGGGGCTCCTTTCTATTTGTGGATCTTCAGGATAAAATTTGTTAAGAAGTTGTAACTTAATATCAGTTGATATTAGAGAGTTGGCAAATCCTTTTTTCAGTTCGCTGAACATTTTTTCCTCGTCTTTGGTAGCTTTGTAGTAGTCGGCCAAACTAATGTGAATGTATTCATCTCGAGGGTTTGTTTCTAGAAGCTGGTCCAGATACTGTTTGGCTTTGGCGTATTCTTTTGCCTGCATGTATGCGTTGGCCAACAATGCACTGTATCTGCTGTTTTGAGGATAGGTTTTGGCGAGATTTTCTATCTCTTTCAGGCCCATGGATGGTTTTCCCATGGCGTTCCAAAGTCGCTGCTTCTGCATTGAAATCTCTTCGGTGTAGCCGATAATCTTTTCAACGCGACTCAATGAACTTATAGCCTTGGGCAGGTTTTGTGCTTTAATGTAACTATTCGATAGTTCGTAATAATATTCAATATTGGAGGGACTCAGTTTTACGATAGTCTCCCATTCTTGTGCGTGCTTTTGCAGTTCACCGGTAATCTCGTAGAGTCGTGCCGTCCAAATGTGGTACCATACATTGTTTTTCTCGGAGGCGATGGCTCGTTCGGCGTAGAAAACAGCACTGTCGAGACGACTCATGGCCAAAATTTGGCTAATGCCGTAAAGAGCAGCTCCGTATTCGCTGTCGGTTTTCAGCATTTGACGATATGTGGTGAGCGCTTTTCCGTCTTGCTCGATTTGTTGTTGCATTTTTGCATCAATGAGCATTGCCTCCATGCGGAGGATCTCATCGGTGACAACACGCTCTTGAGCCTTTTGGGGTCCTTTGTCGGCTAAGCGGTTGCTGCTCTTGCAGCCGGTTATGGCAGCGAGGCAGACGAGTAGTACCGTGCCTATTATTTGATATTTAGTATCGCTTTTCACCTAGTGATGTGTTCCCAATATATTGTTATACAATTTAATTGATCTGAAGTCTCTTTTGCTTTCAGCTCTTGATTTCTTTTTTTTTGATTCTGTAACCACAGATATGACGCATCCTAAACATCCTCCGTCCATCACGGCAAAGGTGTGTTGGCGGCAATCCTTGTGGCTGAAAAGATCCAATCGCTATTCCCTATAATTGAAAGGGGTGAAGCCAAGGGGTCAATTTCATTCTCTTTTTGATAACGATATCTCTATTTAAATATTGTGTTTCTTGTTTTAGAAGTGCTATAGGTATTTTTTCATTTCTTGTCCTTCTACGCCTGCATAGAGTTCAACCAGATGTTTGGCGGGGCTTGAATTGATTTTTTGTAGTAATACCTCTTCGATTTGGAAGAACCCGACTTCGGCCGACATGTTGACTTCTATTTTTATTGGACGTTCTGTTCCTGCGAGTATCTTGACACGTTCTATCGAGCTGGCAGAATACTTATGGATGTCGCCGATGCTGGGACGGGTGTTCATCTCCATCGGTATGCGGGCTCTGCCCTTGGTCATATCGCAGCCGTCGGCTATCAGTATTAGGCCTGCTTCAATAGAATGTATGCGTCGAGTCCCCATATGACCCACTATGCCTTCCAGTGCCATGGACCGTATGATCACTCTTCTGCGGAGGTTTTCGTTGCCGGGTATTACATCCTTTAAAGTGTCGTTTATGAGCGAGTAGGCCATGATGCCTGAATAAAGCTCGTGATCCTGCCGCCCTACAGTCATGCCGTAGTCGTGGAGAAATGATGCCAGTATCACTGCGGCTACGCTATCGTCAAAAGAGCCGCATTGTTCGTTCTCCAACGATGTCTTAACTCCAGCCAAGTATAGAACTTTTAACATTTTGAGCGCGTTGCGGCATACGGTACGCATGTGTACGGGGCCGTGGTCGTTGAATCCAAGGCGTGTGATCGAAACGTTGTTGGCATAGTCTTGCATCGCTTCGATTTCGGGATTATTGATCAGCGAATGGATTATACGAAGGGGGATGTCGGTCTTTTCGGGTGTGAGGTCACAAATCTCCTGGGTCAAGTCGAGGAGTTTTTGGTCAACGGATAGTTCTTTGGGTGATTTCATGCAATATTTGGTTAAATCTTCTGTATGTTACGACTTTGAGGTATCACTCTATCTTTATAAACGAGCATCACTCATCGTTGCTAAATAGAAACGAACAATACTTCAATATTACTTTTATTAATAACGATAAAGATAAAATATATTATGCAATTGTATCAAAAAAATATTATTTATATATGGGTATGGGCGATTTCCTGGTTGAGTCACAGTCACTATGTTTTTTTTATCTGATTATCCGTAAAGAGGTGCTGGCACCCCACAATATCCTCATTCCTACTAAGGGGGTACTCTATTCGCGTTTCACATTCGTCCAATTGAACCAATGTGTTTTATTCGTTAGATTCTTGTTATAGTGAGTGTGGCGGAATTGAGTGATTGAGCATACGAGAAGGTGGCAAAAGATCTGTTATCTTATCCGGTCGAAGCATATTTTTGTAAGCATCGACAGACAAATTTGTGCGAAAACAACAATTTTACATGAAATTCTCACAAGACGTTAATTGGGGAGAAATGGCCATTCCCCCAAATCACGTATCCGATATCGTAAAAAAAAGCTCGCTTGGGGAATTTGAATGCCAAAATTTTTTTTTGTCCGCAAAAGAAAAAAGTTGTACCTTTGCAAATTCATTTCTTTCGAGGATGCCGCCTTCGGTGCCCAACTATCATTGCTCACATACGATACATGGTCCCCTTCAAGGAAGTGACAAGACCAATACAATGAAAAATTATTTTCTCTATGAATAGGAAACCAACACCCACAGCCACCCATCGGCCACAGCAAGCTGCATATTGCTACGCAGCATGCTTCGCCACGGTTTGCGGCATGCAGCTCCGTGACCTGCAGCAGCCAGTGGATGCTTCGGCAACCCGTTCCTTATATAGTTTGTGCGCAGGCGCACACTATGTTATAATCGAATCGGATTCCGCCATGTGGCACTGCTCATCCATGGAGATAGAAAAGAAAAATGATTGTTTGATCAAGTGATGTTGGTAAAATAAATGATTATCAGCAAAGAGAGTTTGGCGTCCCGCATTATTCTTTTTCCTACTGAGTGATGATGAGAAAATAAATTGGTACGATTTTGCTTTAGGTTGTTGAGATATTTTAGAGTTGATACGAGGGAACATAGCCTATTCTTCGCTTTGTTCCGCTCCGCTCGCAGTCTCTTCCAGAAACCTATTGGGCTTTACAGAAGCTCTTTATACTCTATCTTCACAATGCAAAAAAAGCTTGACAATCTAAGCCAAATTATATCATCCGAACTATGGTCGGTGACCGAAGTGGAGCCAACAGTTACACTATCTGGAGTGGATCCAATGTCGGCGGCTGAAATGGATCTAACTTATTTTTTCATCATCCTTGTTTAATATCGGCAAAATGTGCAAACACTGTAAAGAGGCAAAAGATATCCACTTGCAATGGCTTTGCATGGGAGTACAATAAACAATGTACAGTACAGAATCCTGAATTGGATTGGTGCTGCCTTCGCCATGCCTTCGTCATGCTCTCGTCCCTGGGGCGGAGAATTGTAGTGGATGCAATAAAGACGTGGCCGAAGCAGAACGAAGAGTCAGCGACAGGTGAGCACGGTTGGCAACGAACTTCTCCGTTATAAAAACAACTATTGTCGTTGTACAGTGCATCGATGGGTGTTCGGTGATTGAACATGGTTCGCCGCAAAATATTCGTCGTGCTACCATTCGTGGACCATGTGTCGATGAAAAAAAATAATAAATGTTTCGGCTAGCTAACATGAGAGAGGCCATGAATGAATGTAGGTTACCCGTAAAAAGATCAGTGAATTGTTTCGTGCTCAATTAAATAATTGCGTAAAATGTCCTGTTACGGACGCCGAACATGGTTTAAACTAACTTATCATTTCATCAATTACTTTGTATGCTGCACAGAAAATTTTTCGAATAAGTGTGCTGCCTTATTTATGATCATTAATTATACAATGTATAATCAATAATATATACTCACAACCTACCCCACTGACTTCTAAAAATTCTAAAATGGAGACTTTTTTTTTGCAGAGTGAAAGAAAAGCACTATATTTGCAAAGTTTTAGAAGTAGTCCCTTGTTTTAAGGTGTCGTGCTAAGTGATAGATATTGAAAGCATTGGGATATATTGTAGAATGAAAAAATTATTAATTAAAACCTCAATACGATGAAAAAAACTTTAGTAGCTTTGTGTTTTGCAATGTGCGCTAGCTTCGCATTTGCACAAACCGCTAAAATGGCTGTTTCCAAAAACGCCGTTAAGCAGATGGCCAAAGTAGAAAAGTCTGACGTGAAGAGCGAAAAGGCTGACTACAAAGGCACCATCTTTACCAAGGAAAACGAATTGATGTGGTGCGACTTCTCTTCTGAGTCGGGCTACACCACCGGTACCCTTTCTAACACTGATATGGTTGACGGTACCAATGTTACCGGTCACTCTCAGACTGCTTATCACTCTCAGTGGCGTCGTATCGCTGATACCACTGCTGCCACCTGTACTTCTTTGAAAAACCAGGGCCAGTATCCTGCTACTTTCAACTATCCTACCCGTGGTTTCCGCACTCTTAGCGGTCTTGATTCTGAGACTCCTATGGCCGGCCTTATGGTTATGACCATGCAGGACCAGATCGCTGCTTGGGGTGGTACCGGTAACACTGGTAACTTCAATGCTTACATCGCTTTCGAGTCTTTCTCGACTGCTGGTGTGCCCATCGTTGACGTTCAGTTCTATCAGTATTACCGTAAATTCAACCAGGATCATTGCTGGATCGACTATAGCACCAATGGTACTACCTGGTACGGTTTCGAGATCAACGTTCGTGGCGTTGATATCGATGTTAATAGCGCTCGTCGTGGTTGGTTGACTACCACTATGCCTCTTGCTATCGCTGATCAGGCTAATGTATATCTCCGTCTCCGTTGGGCTTGCAGCAACAATGCTGGTGGTGCTTACGGTTATCTCTGGATTGTTGACGACTTCCGTTGCTATGCTGGTGAAAACTATCGCTATCGCGTTAACAATGCTAGCTACTGGGAAGGTTTCTACCACATGATGCCCCAGGGCCTCAATGTTCCCGTTGTGTTTGATACCAAATTCCGCAACACTGGTGCTAACGCTATGAACAACATCGAAGGTGCTATTTATACTTTCACCGAAGGCCAGGCTGCTACCAAGATCGCTTACGACAACTTGAGCAACCTCGCTGTATTCCAGTACGACTCTCTGCAGATTGACCCCTATGGTTTCATCCGCGCTAATACTATCGCTTATCCCAACTCCAACCCCGCTCTCGCTCACGGCCACACCGGTTTCATCCCCACTACTGCTAATGGTGATGTATTCGTATATGCTGACATTACTTCCAGCCAGCTCGACCACGTTCTTGGTGGCGGTACCCGTACCTTCGATACCATCCTTGTTCAGGTTAACAGCAATGCTAACGGTGGTGGTATGTGGGGTCGTGATAACGGCGTTCTTACCAAATTCTCCTACTGGACCTATGGCTCTGTTGAAGAGAACGTATTCAGCTCTAGCTACGAAGATGTAATGTGGGACCGCGCAGGTTACGGTGTTTATCAGCAGTTCGTAACTGGTGACAATGTTCCCGCTGGTTGGCGCATCAAAGGCGTTCAACTCGTTGCTTCTACTTATCCTGGTCTCGTTGAGGCTGGTACCAACATCAACGCTATCCTCTATGCAGACTACATCAACGAAGAAGATGGTGGCTGGTATTTCCCCCGTCTCCAGACTGGTGCTTCTACCCACACTATCACCAATGGTGAACTCAACAACATTACCAACCTTGAGTATGAAGAAAATGGTGACTACAATGTTATCACCATCGAATTCCTCGATCAGCCCGAACTTGAAGCTAATACTTCTTACTATGCTGGTTACCAGCTTCCCGAAGATGGTATGTTCTGCGTAGCTGCTAACTCTACTGGTTACTATACCCTTTCTGATACTTCTTATGTAAGCTTCCGCGAGATCCCCGAGATGTACAAATATGGTCGCACCTTCGGTATCACCAACCGTGGTAATGTTATTATCACAGACGCTTACGACAACAGCCTCAATATGTTCTCCTACAGTGAGAATCCTATGATCCGTCTCCTCGTTGGTCCTTATGAGTATCGTCCTTCTACCACCATCTCCTTCGAGTGTGGCGAAGGTGGTAACATCTGGGATAACACCATTACCGACATCCTCTGCGGCACTACCGACAGCGTTGTTATCGGATCTACCCGTACTATCTTTGTTTCTCCCGATGAAGGTTTCATCATCGACAAGGTTTATGAGAATGGTGTTGAAGTATTTGCCAACACTGACGATGAAGAAGGCGACCTCAACTGGGGTGTTGAGAACATCTCTGCTCCCGTTACTGTTAGCGCTACCTTCAAGGCTCACGAAGTTGGTATTAATACCCTCACCAATGGTGTTTCTGTAAATCTTCAGCCCAACCCTGCTACCTCCAACGTACAGCTTTCTATCAATGGTGTAGCTGGTGTGGTTAATATAGCTGTTATCGACATGAGTGGCCGCGTAATCAGCAGCCAGAATGTTAATGCTGAGGCTACTCAGAACATCAATGTTTCCAACCTTGCTAAGGGTGCTTACTTCGTACGTATTACCAACGCAAACTTCAGCAAAGTTGAAAAACTCATCGTTCGCTAATCCTAGCAAACTTATGCCACTTGGCTTCATAAGTGGCTTAAATTGATGATAATGAAACGGGTGTCCGGTTTGGACACCCGTTTCCGTTTATTATAGGGCCGATTTATTGATTATTTTATTTTCCCTCTTATTAGATAGAGGGTGTATGGCTCTTTTTGTCTGATTTTTTTTGATAACTATTAGATTGAATGTTATATCTTTCCCATTACTTCTTTAAGAGATTTGAAAGATATTTTTGTATGATATGTATTTATTTCGTATCTTTGCAGATGTTTTCAAGCGTGATTGGTCTGTTAGCTCAGTTGGTTCAGAGCGCTTCCTTCACACGGAAGAGGTCGACAGTTCGAATCTGCCACAGACCACAATAGTTCTTGGATGGTTTCATAGATGTGATGAAACCATTTTTTATGTTCAGGATAGCATTGTGGTATAATAAATGCACCTACCTATATAAACAAGATAGGTCGTTTTGACTGTTTGTAATGAGTGGGGCATATATCTATAATCTTGTTTGTGATATCTAGGGATGTCTTAGGGTAATAGTCTTCCTTTTAGAAACATTATAAAAATGACATGGGACAAGTGTAATCCCTGGATGCGTCAGAGTATGCTGTTTGTTGCACTCTAAGTGTCTCAAGTTATTATTTCATCATCACCTAGTATATGAGAATAGAACTCTGTATTCTGCTCATTTAAAGTTAACAATGACACGTTCACGAGTTTTCAGTCCCATAAGTCGTTGGGCCGATAGTTTGTTGATGGCGATCTGTAGTAAGTGTGTACCAACAGATGGAATGATGCCGATTTGAAGGTGTGAACTGTTCTGAGAATTGCTGTATTGATTGTAGTGTTCTTGTATTTGGTTTATTTTATGGTCTTTAACTGTGAATTCAAAGCGACGGTCTCCGCAGATTTTGTTGAATTCTTCGAGTGTGATGTTAAGATAGGCATTGCCATAGTGGTCTATATACAAAATGTATAGTGTGAGGCGATCACCTTCGAGAATAGGGTCTATGGATGCAATTTTGGGTAAAGATTTTATTTCTTCGCCTAGTTCGGATGGTTTCTTTCCTCTTGCAAGCATGATGGCGGTAGGAGCCAACAGCGTGTAGGCCATAAATGAGTTTCCTGTTGTGTAGGGGGATTTGATGCGCGTGATATGTTCTATTTTATTACCGAAAATCACGGAGGGTAGAATGTTATTGGGACAGATAAAGTACTGGTTGTGCGCTTCTACGATCAGGTTATCGTTGGGATCGTTGTTGTCACCGTTGGTGTCAATAATATGAATGGTGCCTTTAGGAAAATCAGCGTAACAGTTGCGAATTATGAAGGCTGCTGAGTAACTATCGAATGGGGTGATACCGTGGGTGATGTCGATCACCTGTACGTTGTCGAGATTGGAGTGGATGAGTCCTTTTACCTTTGCACTGAAAAAGTCTGAGTATCCCCAGTCGGTTGTAAGTGTGATAATCGTGTTGCTCATAGCCGTGTGTGTGGTGTATTTTCTATTGATAATAAAATGTTTGTTGGTGTAACATGTAATCATATTCCCAATGCAAAGATACATGTTTTGCCTGTAAGTGTAATATTTTTTTTAGTTATCGAGTGTTTCTGTTCTTTTTCGATACTGCAGTGCGTGCTATTGAGGGTTCATTTTGGTTGGGATTCAAAAAAAAATACTATCTTTGCATAGTCCTATTGCTGTATAGGATGTTTATAATAATAGTGAAATCAATAAAATAAATAGATATATGGCATTGTTGTCTATCCGCAATTTGCATGCTTCTATTGGAGAGAAAGTGATTTTGAAGGGCGTAAACCTCGATATCAATAAAGGAGAGGTACATGCTATTATGGGCCCCAATGGCAATGGTAAGAGTACTTTGGCTGGTGTTATTGCTGGTAATCCTACATATACGGTTACCGAGGGTGAGGTGATATACAATGGAAAGAACATCCTTGATTTACCTGTTGATGTGCGTGCTTCCGAAGGTATCTTCTTAGGGTTTCAATACCCTGTAGAGATTCCTGGTGTTAGCATCACCAATTTTATGCGCACTGCCGTAAATGAACAACGCAAGTATCGTGGATTAGATCCTCTCAGTGCTGCAGCCTTTCTGAAGTTGATGGAAGAGAAGAAGAAGGTTGTAGAGATGACTACGAACCTGGCTAATCGTTCTGTCAACCAAGGCTTCAGCGGTGGTGAAAAAAAGAAAAATGAAATCTTCCAGATGGCTATGCTTGACCCCACGTTGGCTATTCTTGATGAGACAGACTCTGGTCTGGATATTGATGCCCTTCGTATTGTGGCTACGGGTGTCAACAAATTGCGTACGCCCGACAATGCTACGGTAGTGATTACTCACTATCAACGTTTGTTGGACTATATTGTACCTGATTTTGTACATATCCTCTATGAGGGCCGTATTGTTAAGACGGGTCCTAAAGAGCTGGCTCTCGATTTGGAAGAAAAAGGTTACGATTGGATTAAGAAAGAATTGGCAGAGAAAGGAGAACTCTAATCATGAATGCTACCATAGAACAGCTTCGCAGTCTCCCGCAGTTGTTGCGCACCAATGAGGTGTGGCGCCGTGTCGATTTTTCGGATTTCCTTACCGATGATCTTCTTTCTCCAGAAAGAACGCATCGTAGTGATTATGAATGTTGTTGCCATGTGACTAATTTGGAGACTACTCGTGTGATATTGCAGAATGGTTATTATTACGGCGGTCTGCAGTTGATGCCTAATGGTGTGATATTTGGCAGTATCTGCGAAGCTGCCAAGCAGTATCCTGAACTGGTGCGCGAAATGGCTAAAGAAAATCCTTATACTGCTATCAATAAAGAAGGTTATACAGACGGCCTCTTTTTGTATGTGCCAGCCAGTGTGCATGTCGATAAACCCTTTCAACTTCAGTCGGTAATTGCTGCTGATAAGCCAATGCTGATACAGACTCGAAACTTGGTACATGTGGGTAGAGGCAGCAGTCTGTCATTAATTCTTTGTGACGATAGTTATAACGACGGCCGTAGTTTTTCGAACAATGTCACGGAGTTGGTGGTGGATAGTGATGCTGTCGTGCAGGTTTATAAGATGCAAAACCTGAATGATCGTTCTGCATTGCTCAATCAGACTTTTGCAACATTGCAGTCGGGTGCCTCATTGTTGGCCATGTCTTTCACTTTTAATGGCGGTAGTATTCGCAATCATACGGAGATACGTATGGAAGGAGAACATTGTCACACCGAGGCTCATGGTCTGTATCTGTTGGATAAAGGACAGAAGGCCGACAATTATGTGTTCGTGGATCATGCAAAACCCAATTGCTCTAGTCAAGAATTGTATAAAGGTATAATGGATGATGCTTCTCAAGCGATATTCAATGGTCATGTGCTTGTAGATGAGTATGCTGTAAAAACAGAGGCATACCAATCCAATCGTAATATCTTATTGACCGACAAGGCTTCAATTGATTCCAAGCCGTTTTTGGAAATTTACAATGATGACGTGCGTTGTTCGCATGGCACAACAACGGGGCAGCTTGATGAACAAGCACTCTTCTATCTGCGTAGCCGTGGCATCTGTCAGCGTTCGGCTAAGACTTTGTTGATGTCGGCTTTCTGCGAGGAGGTTATCCAAAAGGTGCAGATACCTGCCTTGTGTGAGTGGCTTGGCGATATGTCTAATCGTCGTTTGCATGGAGAACTGAGTCCTTGTTCGGAGTGTGCTCTTGATTGCTCCACTAAGGGTGGTTGTGAGCGTATGAATGTTGATTTCAAGATAGATCAAAGCAAATTATAGTTTCTTCGGCATATGACAAGGACGATGCTGTATATTATGTTCTTGGCGGTGCTGCTGGCGAAGGCTGGTGGCACCGTCTCGGCTCAATCAGTATCGGGTGACATATGCCCATATCATTTCTCATCCTCCGATAAATCGATTTTCGAAAAGGGTATTGAGGCTTACGAGGCACACCATTATACAGAAGCTGCGACATTGATCCGCAAAGTGAGCGCAAAGAACACGAAGGCTGCTGATCCGTACTTCTATTTGGGAATGATGGCAGTGAACAAAGGTGACAATCCCGGTGCTATTCGTCGCTATTTTACCAAATTGATAGAGTGCTGTCCTGATTACCCGAATGCGTTGGCTCATTATTATAGAGGTGTGATATACTATACCGACGAGCTGTTTGAAGATTGCGTGGCTGAGATGAATCGGTATTTTGATATTGCCAATAGAGAGTCTATACCAGAGTATTTGGCTGTGTATGAAGATGCGTCAAATTATCTTTATTGGGCTGGTTTCTTAAATGAAGCCTATCAGAATCCGGTACCGTTCAATCCTTTAGTGGTAAGAGGTGTGTCGGGAAAAACGGATGAGATTCTACCATATTTTTCCCTTGATGGGAAATATGTTTTTTATATGAGGCATGTGGTTTTGTCTCAAGAACGTACTGTATATGCTAAGTCGGAGGTGAAAAAAGCTCCTCGCTTGTGTGTAAGTGAAAGGAAAGATACTTCTTACACTTCGGGTGTAGTGCTTCCTTTCCCCTTCAATCAAGGTGATTCAGAGGGCGGTGTCTCTATCACGGCCGATGGTCGAACACTATATTACTCTATGGCTAGAAACGGGGGTTCTTTTGATATATACTACACAATGAAGAAGGGTGGCGAGTGGAGTGAACTGCAGTCGGCGGGTCGTAATGTTAACGATTTGAAATCTTGGGATTCACAACCTTCGATATCGCCTGATGGCAGGTTTCTCTACTTTGCATCCAATAGGCCAGGTGGTATGGGCGGATCGGATATTTGGTGCTGTCATCGATTGGCAAATGGCGATTGGAGTAGGGCTGAGAATATGGGTCCTTCAGTAAATACGAGTGGCAATGAGAAATCTCCATTCATATGTGCGGATGGTCATACTCTATTTTTTGCCAGTGATGGTTGGCAAGGTTTCGGTGGTTATGATATGTATCGTATTGATCTCTCTGACCATTATCGTCAGCGTCCTATGAACTTGGGACACCCCATCAATACGGAAAAGGATGAACAACTATTCGGTGTAGTAGCCGATGGAAAGAAGTGTTATTTTGCTGGAAAGAATGGCGACTGGTCTAGCGTGGGTGGGGTTGATATCTTTGAATTCGATTTGTATCCAGATGCTCGTCCGGAACCTATGAAATGGGTGTCTGTTCAATGCCCGAAAGCCATAACGACTCGTTTGGTGCGATTCGGTACAGACTATAATGAATATTGGATGCCAGAAGGTTGTGGTGCTGTAATGCTTTCTTGTGTTGAAAATAATATTATAATTGGATTGGCTGAAGGCTGTATGCCTGATGTTTTGATGGTTGAGAGACTGCGCGTTTCTCGTGTAGAGAATATTTCACTGGATCCTCAACCGATAAAGCTACATGCTGTGTGCCAAATAAGAGTGCCGATTTTTGATGCTCGTTCACAACTTTCTGAACAGGGTAAGCAAGTATTGGATGCTTATGTTTCCTTTATGTTGCTCCAAAATCCGAGAATGCATATTCGTTTGGAATGCCCGGTAGCTACTCAAGCAAAGGCTATGTATGATTATCTGATAGGGAAACAAGTTCGTGCCGAACGAATCTCTTGGCAAGTGAATACTAGCAGTTCATCTCCTCAAATTGTAATAACTCAGTTGTAGTAAACGGTTGGATAGTATGGCAAAGAAGGAGGGATTGAAGCCTATATGGAGAGTGTTCTCCTATCTCCGCTTTTTTAAGAGCGAAGTGGCTCTGAATGTTCTTTTTAATATCCTTGCTGTGGTATTCAATCTGTTTTCGTTTGCGATGATTATTCCTTTTGTGGAGTTGTTTTTTGGTCTTACTCCCCCTCCGATGGCAGAACCGTCATTGTCTTTGGATCAGAAAACTCTCACTGAGTGGATGCTCTGGGAGTTGAATATGTATCAGAATCAGTTGGGAACAATAATGTGTTTTGCTCTGGTCTCTGTTGGCTACCTTGTTTGTGTATTGTTGTCCAATGCGTGTAGGTATGCGGGATTGTTCTTTCTTAGTCCTATCCGCAATGGAATAATCGAAAAGATTCGAAATGATATATATCGCCATATTACTATTCTTCCAGTGGCATATTTTAGTCGTCAGCGCAAAGGTGATATTATCAGCAGATTGTCAAATGATCTGACGGATGTCGAGTGGAGTGTAGTATGTGCGCTTCAGTCGCTGATCAAGGATCCTATAAATATTCTGGTGTTTGCAGCTACTTTAATCTTTATTAGTCCAACGCTTTTTGGCTGTTTCTTGTTGATATTGCCAGTTTTTGTGTGGGTGATAGCTTTGATTGGTAAAAGTCTGAAACGAAATTCTGTAAAAGGACAATCGAAATTGGGCATGCTGTTTGCATATATAGAAGAGACTTTGTCGGGTGTGAAAGTGGTGAAGGCCTTAGGTAAAGAATCGTGGCGACGAAAACAATTTCAAGATGTTAACCAAGAATATGTCGATTCAATGGTAAAGGTTGCATATCGTCGAGAGGCGAGTAGCCCATTGTCCGAGGTGGTCGGCACACTAGCCCTAGTTGGGATTTTGCTGGTGGGAGGTGGTTTGGTGGTTGGCCATAAGATGCTCAGTTCGGTATTTATTTTTTTTGTGATCGTGTTTGCTCGACTGATACCACCGGTACAGGCCGTTGTAAAAGCATACAATAGTGTCCAGAAGGGGAGTGCGTCGGCTGGCAGAATTTTTGAGATTATGGATGCCGAGGATAAGGTGTCGGAACGAGTTGGTGCTGTTGAACTGAAAACAATAAAGCGCTGTGTCGAATACAGACATGTGTCATTTGCATACGAGAATAAGGCGAATAATGTGTTGGATGATGTATCTTTGGTAATCCCCAAGGGGAGTACAGTAGCATTTGTTGGGGCTTCTGGCTCGGGGAAAACTACGTTCGTTGACTTGTTGTCGCGTTTCCATGACGTGACATCCGGAGGAGTATTTATTGATGATACTGATGTTAGAGATCTGACTTTGGATTCACTGCGTAAACATATTGCGGTAGTCTCTCAACATTGTATTCTTTTTAATGATACTGTTGCAAATAATATAGCTTTTGGACGTCCTGATATAACAAGAGAGCAGATCCGTGAAGCTGCTAAAGTTGCTTTTGCAGATGGCTTCATTGATCGGCTTCCCAATGGGTTTGACACCATGATAGGGGAGAAGGGTTTGGCTTTGAGTGGAGGTCAGCGCCAGCGAATCAGTATAGCTCGTGCTGTTCTGAAAGATGCTTCAATACTTGTTCTAGATGAAGCAACATCGGCATTGGATGCAGAATCCGAACATGAAGTGCAGCAGGCTGTAGATTCTTTGCTGAAAGGTCGCACTTCTTTAGTGGTGGCGCATCGTCTTGCTACAATCAGAAATGCAGATATGATAGTGGTGATTAAAGACGGGAAAATAGTAGAGAAGGGGGGGCATTTTTCTCTTATTTCTCAGAATGGAGAGTATAAAAAGCTTGTCGATATGCAGACGATAGAATAAAAATGAAAAAAATATTGTATTGATAAATAATATAGTTAGCTAAAAAAACGGCTTGATGATAAAAATATTTTTTGCCATGTTGTAAAAAGTTTGTACTTTTGCAACCGATTTCGAGAGACAAGAAGTCATCTAATTGGAAGCTTAGCTCAGCTGGTTCAGAGCATCTGCCTTACAAGCAGAGGGTCATAGGTTCGAATCCTATAGCTTCCACTAAATCCGGGAGCATAGCTCAGCTGGTTCAGAGCATCTGCCTTACAAGCAGAGGGTCACAGGTTCGAATCCTGTTGCTCCCACAAGATAAGGACATCCAAAACAAGGGTGTTTTTTTTCTTTTATACATAATGCTAGTGGACGTGTTCCTCCCATGTGTGTTTTTGATTCGAAGATGGTTTTATGTCGTGTTTTTTTTGTTTGACGAGATGCTCTTTGTGGTGGTGGCTGAAGAGGAAAAGTAACTGAAAAATAATTTTTTTTGTGATATTTAGTGCTGAGCAAAGTTTTTTGTGTACTTTTGCAAAGTGAAACAGAGGTGCGAAGAAGTTTTGTTCTTCTCACTATGCTCTGTTTGATAGTAAAATAAGTTAATATCATTATAATAAAAAACAAACAAAATGGAACTGAAAGAAGCATTTGCTGGCACCCTGGAATCGGGCGATATTATGATTCAGATCGCTCCCTCGAACCAATCGGGTCTCCAAATTGAACTGGACAGCAGTGTCGCGTACCAATTTGGCAACCAGATTAAGAAAGTCATCACTGAAACTCTGCAAGAACGCGGTATCACACAAGCTTGTGTAAAGGCTGTGGATAAAGGCGCTCTCGATTGCACTATCCGTGCTCGCGCTACCGCCGCTGCCGTTCGCGCTACTGGTGTTGATGTTTGGAAATAATCAAACAACGGAAAACTAACTGAGTAAACAAAACATTTAATCATTATTGATATCATGCAAAGACTGAGAAGAACAATGATGTTTGTTCCGGGCAACAACCCCGCCATGATGTCGGACGCTTTCATCTATAGTCCCGACTCTATCATGCTGGACCTGGAAGACTCTGTGACCATGGCCGAGAAGGATGCTGCCCGCCTGTTGGTTCACAACGCTTTGAAGACTATTGACTACGGAAACACCGAAATGGTGGTTCGTATCAATCCCCTTAATACTCCTTATGGCAAGAAGGATGTGGAAGCAGTTGTTACTGCTGGCGTTCATGTAATTCGTATGCCTAAGACCGAAACCGCAGAAGAGGTTATCGAACTTGAAGAAGAAATCGAAAAAGTAGAGAAAGAACTCGGTTGCGTTGGTCGTACACAGATTATGGCTGCTATCGAGAGCACTAAAGGTATCATCAATGCCTATGCTATTGCTACCGCTTCTAAGCGTATGATGGGTATTGCTCTTGGTGCTGAGGACTACTGCGCTAACCTTAAGGCTCAGCGTACTCCTTCTGGTGATGAACTTCTGCTCGCTCGTGAGACTATCGTTGTTGCCGCCCGCGCTGCAGGCATCGATGCACTCGATACCGTTTATTCTAACCTCAACGATATGGAGACCTTCCGTAAAGAGGTTGAACTTATCAAACGTCTTGGTTTCGACGGAAAGAGTATCATCAATCCTCGCCAGATTGAAATCATCAACGAGGTATTTGCTCCTACCGAGAAAGAAATCGAAAAGGCTAAAACTATCATTGCTGCTATTAAAGAGGCTGCTGCCAAGGGTAGTGGTGTTATCGCTGTTAATGGTAAGATGGTTGACCGTCCCGTTGTTATCCGTGCAGAACGCACTATCGAGTTGGCCAAGGCTGCTGGTATTTTAAAAGAGGAGGATTTGTAATCATGAATACATTGAAAGATAGAGCAGCTGCCATCAAGGCTGAAGCTGCTAATATGAATAAAGAAGTTTATGGTGGTACCCCTGCTAAGAAAACCACCTTCAAGAAAGATCTGCAAAAAGAATCTCCTAAGCTCGTATCTTTGGAAGAGGCTATCAAAGGCAGTGGCTTGAAAGACGGTATGACTATCTCTTTCCACCATCATTTCCGTGGTGGCGATAAGGTGGTTAACATGGTCGTTGACAAACTGGCTGAGATGGGTTTCAAGAATCTTTCTCTTGCTGCTTCCTCTCTTCAAGATGTACATGAACCCTTGATTGAGCATATTAAGAATGGTGTTATCACTAGTATTTCTACCTCTGGTATGCGTGGTAAATTGGCTGATGCTATCTCCCGTGGTCTGATGGATGCTCCTGTAGTGTTCCGTTCTCATGGCGGTCGCGGTAGCGCTATAGCTAATGGTGACCTTCATATCGACGTTGCTTTCATCGGTGCTTCTTCTTCCGATGCTCTCGGAAACTGCTGCGGTTTTTCTCGTAGTGAGAATGCTAAATCTATTTGCGGTTCCCTCGGTTATGCTATTCCCGATGCAAACTATGCTGATAAGGTTGTTATTCTTACCGACGACCTCGTTGATTATCCCAACACTCCATTCTCTATCTCTGAGCACCTGGTTGATTATGTAGTAGAAGTAGAGTCTGTAGGTGATAGTTCGAAGATTGCCTCTGGTGCTATTCGTGACACCAAGAATCCTCGTGATATCCTCCTGGCTCAGCAAGCTGCAAAGGTTATCATCAATAGTGGTTATTTCAAAGATGGTTTTTCCATCCAAACTGGTTCCGGTGGTGCTTCTCTCGCTGCCGTTAAATATATCCGCGAGAGCATGATCCAACAGGGTATCAAAGCAAGTTACGCTCTTGGTGGTATCACTGCTCACATGGTTAAGATGTTTGAAGAGGGCCTCATTGGTCGTCTTATCGACGTTCAGTCGTTCGACAAGGTGGCAGCTGAATCTCTCAAGAATCATGAAATGCACCAAGAAGTTAGTGCTAACGAATATGCTAGCGCTGATGAAGCCGGTTCTGCAACCCACTATCTTGACATCGTAATCCTTTCTGCTCTCGAGGTTGACGTTAATTTCAATGTTAATGTTCTTGTGGGTAGTGATGGTATTATTCGTGGAGCTATCGGTGGTCACCCCGATACCGCTGCTGATTCGGCACTTTCTATCATCGTATGTCCTTTGCTTCGTGGCCGTATCCCCTGTGTTGTTGACGAGGTTACCACTCTCATTACCCCGGGCTCTACTGTTGATGTTGTTGTTACCGAATATGGTATTGCTGTTAACCCCAAGCGTCCCGAAATTGCAGAGCGTCTTAAAGCTGCGGGTCTCAACGTGGTTGACATCAACTGGCTTAAAGAGCGTGGCCAGAAGGTTATTGGCAATGCAGATCCTCTGCCCTTTGGCGATAAAGTTGTCGGCGTAGTTATGAATCGTGACGGTTCTGTAATGGACGTTATCAAGAATATCAACGCATAAATATGAATGTTTGGCTTTCTCTCTGGCTATTATGCCAGAGATGAAGTCAGGCATTTGTTACATTATATGGAGATTACGCTTGATCTTTTGCTAGCTAGTCGGGACGAACGTTCTTGTCATCAGCGTGAGTTGATGGCTTCTTATCCAGAGTCAACTTTGGTTTGTCTTACGGTTGTGATGCCAGGAAAGATTAAGCGTAATTCTTTTTCTCTTACTGTGGCACAAGCCGCAGTAGAATCGATAAAATCTAAATTGGCTGATACCATAAATCTATTTGAACAACGTGATTTAGAAACGGGTTTTGAAGCGTACATCCTCACTTCTATGGCTCCTTTGGAAGTAAAGAAGCAGACTTGTGCTATTGAGGACACTCATCCATTAGGTCGGTTGTTCGACATTGACGTGATTGCTACCAATGGCATTCCCTTGAGCCGTGTGGAAGTTGGTTTTGCGCCTCGTAAATGTTTGCTTTGTGACAGTGAGGCTCGTTACTGTATGCGTAATCACACTCACAATCAGGCTGAAATACAACAGTATATTTCTATAATGGTTAAGAATTATCTCGATTCTAATCAATAGTATTCTTATTTTATATCTCTTCTTTTCTTATGTACACAGAATTTGATCTTCGTCAGGTTCCGATTACACTCAAGTCGTCTCGTCGTAAAGTGGAATCTTTTCTTGCCGCCAATAATCTTCGACTTGATGATGTTGATTATATGGCAGCTATCTATCATTTGGATGATGACGAGATATTGGCTTGTGGAGGATTGAAGGGAAATTTATTAAAATGTATTGCTGTTTCCGAGCAGTTGCGAGACACTGGTATGAGCACTCGTTTGATCTCTCATCTGGTCAATCTTGCCTATCAGAATGGTTTTTCGACAGTGAAGGTGTTTACTAAGCCTTCAAATCTTCAGATTTTTTCATCTTTGGGTTTTCACCTTTTGGCTTCTGCACCCAAAGCGATTCTGATGGAAAGCAGCCTTCGAAACATAGAAGACTATCAATACTATCTTGAGCAGCAGGCCCTCCCTGGTCGAAATGGAGTCATTGTAATGAATTGTAATCCATTTTCCCTGGGTCATCGTTATCTGATAGAGCAAGCCTCCTCTCAGGTTGACCATCTTTATATTATACCAGTAAAAGAAGATCGGTCACAGTTCTGTTATTCTGAGCGTAGAACCATGATCTTGGCTGGTACACAAGATCTTTCTAATGTGGTAGTGCTGGAAGGTACAGATTATTCCATCTCTCAGTTTACGTTCCCAACCTATTTTTTGAAAAATTTAGACGACGCTGCAGATACCCATATTACACTCGATCTATCTCTCTTTGCCTCTCGAATAGCACCTTCGTTAAAAGCTGAAGTTCGTTTTGTCGGTAGCGAGCCCACAGATCTTCTTACTTGTCGTTACAATGAATTAATGCATGGGCAGTTAGAGAAATTGGGCATTAGTGTGGTTGAGTTCCAAAGAAAAGAGCTAGATGGTGCGGCCGTCAGTGCTTCGCAGTTGAGAAAGAGCCTTGATGAAGGCTCTTTGTCACAATCAGCAAGGTTGGCATACTCGACAACAGTCCCTTATATCATAGCACATTTGGCCACAAGAGCGCTTCAAATGGAGTTGGATACTACCCCTAAACCAGGGTTGGTAGATCGGCAGGATTCGGGCGCTCATAGCGATATGGACTATCGTATTATGAGCCAAAGCGTTCGGGCTCTGCATCCATTCTTTGTCCAGTTGTCAACCGAATCGCACACTGAACAATACCTTGCAGCATCGCGTCTTGTAGAGATTGGATTAGAGGCTGAACGTTGTATGCTGCAATCTACAGGAGGGGTTAATACTCACAAAGGTGCATTATTTTCAATAGGATTGGCAGTCAGTGCTGCATCGTATCTTTGGGCAACAGAGCACAAGATTAGCATTCAATCGTTGCAATCTACTATTGCTCAAATTGCTTCTCAGTTCCCCGATCCTCAAGGAACCCATGGCTCTGCAGTCGTAACTCAACATCAAGTTAAAGGAGCTCTCGCTTGTGCCGTAGAAGGATATCCAGCTTTGTTTAACTCATGGTTACCCTATCTGCAATCATTAGATGCCGACGACGCTTATGCTAATCATAAGTTGCTTTTGTATATCATGACAACCTTGGACGATACAAATATATATCATCGTGGTGGTGCCGAAGGGGCTAAGTGGGTTAAAGAGCAAAGTGCATACTTGTTAAATGATTTTACACCACAAGCTCTCGATCAGCTGGGGCGTCTGTTCGTAGCAAAAAATCTCTCACCAGGTGGCAGCGCAGATATGTTGTCGCTGACGCTTTTTGTGAATTCTATTATTTCCTAAAGAAGGCAGTTCTTGCTTGTCTGATTGGTGTGGCATTGCTGTGTTGAATATTGTCACAATATTTCGTTCTTCTCTTTTTCTTCTCTTTTTTTTTGTGGCGATTTCTTTTCAATAGGGCAATAAATATTGTCTTGTCGAGTTATTTAACATTAAAAAACTTATAAACATGACAAAGAAAAATACTAATGTGATTGCAATCATAACAATGTTCTTTATGTTTGCAATGATTTCATTCGTTACCAATATGGCAGCTCCCTTTGGTAACATTTGGAAAATTAAAGAAGGTATGGAATGGTCTGGAATGTTGGGCAATATGATGAACTTCTTGGCCTATCTATTCATGGGTATCCCCGCAGGAAAGATGCTGACTCGCATCGGTTACAAAAAAACGGCTCTTATTGCCTTGGCGGTAGGTTTTTCTGGTATGCTTGTGCAAATGGCTTCCAGTTATATGGAAGTCGGTATTGGTGCTTTTGTGGTATATCTATTGGGTGCTTTTATCTGTGGCTTCTGTGTATGTATGTTGAACACTGTGGTCAACCCTATGCTCAATATCCTAGGTGGTGGTGGCAATCGTGGCAATCAGCTCATCCAAGCGGGAGGCACACTTAACTCTCTTACTGGTACCGCAACGCCGCTTTTAGCTGGTGCTATGATAGGAACCCTTACCCCTTCTACCGCGTTGGGTGATGTTCGACCCTTGCTCCTTATCGCGTTGGCAGTATTTGCTCTCTCTTTCTTGATTATCAAGTTTGTGAAAATACCAGAGCCGAATTTGGGTAAATCACAGCAATCGACAAAAGATCATTATAGTGCTTGGAGTTTCCGCCATCTCGTATTAGGTGTTGTGGCAATTTTCTTCTATGTTGGTATAGAAGTAGGCATCCCTGGTGAGTTGAATTTCTATCTTTCCGATCCTACCGACAGAGGTGCCGGATTGGGCGAAGGAGCCGCTATTGTTGGTGGTGCTATTGCTGCTATCTATTGGTTGCTCATGTTTGTAGGACGTCTGTGTAGTACCGCAATCAGTGGCAAAGTGTCCTCCAAGACACAGATCACTGTTGTTTCGGCAGTGGCAATTGTCTTTTTGCTGATTGCTATTTTGTTGCCAAAGACCATGACTATGACCATGCCTGGATATCAAGGTGGCAGTTTCACTATGGTGGTTGTCCCTGTTAGTGCATTGTTTATGGTTCTTTGCGGTCTCTGTACTTCTCTCATGTGGGGTGGTATTTTCAATCTTGCAGTCGAAGGATTGGGAAAATATACCGAACAGGCCAGTGGCATTTTCATGATGATGGTTGTAGGTGGTGGCGTGATGCCTTTCTGCCAAGATGCAATTGCACGTGTGGCTGGTTACATGAATAGCTATTGGTTGGTGATCGCAATGCTGGCATTCATTTTCTATTATGCAGTAATAGGCTGCAAGAATGTGAACAAAGATATTCCTGTAGAATAATTAATACGATATTATCAATGATAGGCAGCGAGGTGGAACTTCGCTGCCTTTTGTTTTATGTTTTAAAAAGCCTTTGTTCGATAAATTATTGGATGGTGGAAATCAGTCTTGTTGTGTGCTGCTATTGGGATTCGATAGATCTCTGGGACACTCTTCCCAATGAATAGATAACGAGGTCTGAATCCTTAATTGTAACTGTTAATATATGGTGTTTTCCATAGAGCTAAATTTCTATTTTCGTTAATTTTTCAATCATTTAGCTTGGATATTAAAAATAAGTTGTATTTTTGCATTGTCAAATTAAGCGTAACGAACTATTGGGGTTCGTCGTTACTTCTTGGTTGACAGGTAATTGTTGTTAATTCCTAAAACTTTGAACCCTCAGTAAAAAGAACGCAATATGGTCACACTTTTCAACGAAGGAGTTTATCTCCTCGATGGAGAAAAAATCGTGAAGGATTCTGCAGGTATGCCGTCTGCAGATGAGGCACGTGAAAACACAATAACTTACGGCATTCTTCGCTCTCACGACGTAGATGGTGGTAAAGGTAAAAAGATGCGTATCCGTTTCGACGCTATGATGTCGCATGATATTACCTATGTGGGTATTATTCAAACCGCTCGTGCTAGTGGTCTGAAAGAGTTCCCCTTGCCTTATGCTATGACCAACTGCCACAACTCCCTCTGCGCTGTTGGCGGTACTATCAACGAAGACGACCACGTGTTCGGTCTTTCTGCTGCTAAGAAGTATGGTGGTATATTTGTTCCTACCAATCAGGCTGTTATTCACCAGTATGCTCGCGAGGCTATGGCCAAATGCGGCAACATGATTCTCGGTTCTGACAGCCACACTCGTTACGGTTCTCTTGGTAACATGGGTGTTGGTGAAGGTGGCGGTGAACTCGTTAAGCAACTTCTTAAGAACACATGGGATATCAATGCTCCCGAAGTTGTTCTCGTATGGCTCGAAGGAACTCCTCGCAAGGGCGTTGGCCCTCACGATGTAGCTATCTCTCTCGTTAAAGCTACTTTCGAAAATGGTTTCGTTAAGAATAAAGTTCTCGAATTCGCAGGTCCAGGAGTGAAGAATCTTCCTATCGATTTCCGTAATGGTATCGAGGTTATGACTACCGAGACTACTTGTTTGAGTTCTATTTGGGTTACTGACGACGAGGTTAAACGTTACTATGAGATGCACAAGCGTCCTCAGGATTATAAAGAACTCAAACCCGGTAAGGTTGCTTACTATGATAGCATGATCACTATCGACCTCAGCAAGCAAGAGTGTATGATTGCTCTTCCTTATCACCCCTCCAACGCTGTTAGCATCCATGAGCTTCAGGCTAATCCCGAGAAGATTCTCCGCGAGGTTGAAGAAGATTCGAAGAAACGCTTTGGCGACAAGATCGAAATCGATCTTATGAGCAAGATTAAAGACGGCAAAGTTATGGCTGACCAAGGTATCATCGCTGGTTGTGCTGGTGGTACTTACGACAACCTTAGTGCTGCTGCTGCTATCTTGAAAGATAAATCTACAGGCAACGATTATTTCACCGCTTCTGCATATCCTCAGAGTGTACCTGTTTATTTGGCTGCTACCCGTAGTGGTATTGCTGAAGAACTTCTTGAGGCTGGTGTAGCTATCAAGCCCGCATTCTGCGGTCCTTGCTTCGGTGCAGGTGATGTTCCTTCCAACAATGGTTTCAGTATTCGTCACACTACCCGTAACTTCCCCAACCGCGAAGGTTCCAAACCTGGTCAGGGCCAGATTTCCATGGTGTCTCTTATGGATGCTCGTTCCATTGCTGCTACCGCTGCTGACGGTGGTGTCATCACTGCTGCTACTGACGTT
>JAZUDW010000115.1:0-44870 GCA_045639845.1 Bacteroidales bacterium | reverse complement strand
CGAGGTCGAGATGAAAGAGAAGAAAGACCGCTTCGACGATGCTCTCCACGCTACCCGCGCTGCTGTGGAAGAAGGTATCATCCCCGGTGGTGGTACGGCTCTGATCCGCGCTATCGCTAGCACCGACAACGTGAAACCTGAGAACGCAGACGAGAAACTGGGTGTTGAGATTATCCGTCGCGCTGTTGAAGAGCCTCTCCGCCAGATCGTGGAGAATGCAGGCCTCGAAGGTTCTGTGGTTGTAAACGAAGTTCGCAACGGTAAGGGCGACTACGGCTACAACGCTCGCAACGAGAAATTCGAAAACCTCTTCGCCAGCGGCGTTATCGACCCCGCTAAGGTGACCCGCGTAGCTCTTGAGAATGCTGCTTCTATCGCCGGTATGCTCCTCACCACCGAGTGTGTGCTCTGCGACATCAAAGAAGAACAGCCTGCTGCTCCCGCTATGAATCCCGGTATGGGCGGCATGGGCCGCATGTATTAATATGCTCCAAATATTCCCCGCTAGGGGGAGTATCCATTTCATTTTTCCTCTACAGCACCGAGCAATCGGTGCTGTATTTTTTTTCTATCATACATCATTATTGATATGCTTTACAGGGAATAGCGAGTGTGGTATTAAAGTATCGATAGAGTATGGTGTGAACGTGTCGTTGGGAAGGGGCGAGGCAGGCTGTTGGGCATGTAGAGAAGGGCTACTGAAGCCGAGGGTGATTTTTTTCTTTTGAACAAAGGAAATAAATAAGGCTCTATCGCGTTATTAATGATTAAATATATAAATATATTACCATGAACGACAATAATTACGCTAACGAAGAGCGCAACAATTACGGCCAGGATGAGCCTCAATACAACGCCACCAGCAACCGCCGCTGGGGCTACAAAGAAAAGAAGAAGCGCGAACCTATGGGCTTCGGCAAGACGATGCTGGCTTCGGCTCTGGGGTTTGTGATAGGTGGCTTCGTGCTGAGCTTTGTCGGTTTCTTTATCATGGTGGCCCTCATGCTGGGCATGGTGGCCAGTATGGGCAAAGAGACGACTGTGGCTCCTTCGGTTGGAACTTTCGTAACCATCAACCTGAACCAGCCTGTACGCGAGGCTGCCCCCAGCGAGCTGGAGTCGCTTGTGAGCGAGACGGGTATCCTGAGCGTGGAACAGATAGTGAACGGATTGGCTGCTGCCCGCGACGACGACAATGTGAACGGTGTGTATATCCGCACGGGTGTGAGCGATATGTCGTTTGGCGTGGCCGAAGAGCTTCGTCAGGCGCTTATCGATTTCCAAGAGAGCGGCAAACCGGTTGTGGTGTATGGTGAGAGCTACACTCAACAGCAGTATTTCATGACTTCGGTGGCTTCCCATTTATTCCTTCACCCTGCCGGTATGATCGACTTTAGAGGCATAGGTGCCCAGCCTCTGTTTTACAAAGACCTATTCGACAAACTGGGCGTGAAGGTTGAGCTGATACGTCCGCAGAGCTGCAACTACAAGACTGCTGGCGAGACCTACTCCATGAACCACATGAGCGAAGCCAACCGCGAACAGATAAGAGTGTATATCAACAGCATTTGGGATTATGTGTCGAGCAATATTGCGGCCAGCCGCAACCTGACCGTGGACAAGGTGAACGAGATAGCCGACAACCTTTCGGGCTATCTGGCCGAGAGCGCTGTGAAGAACGGCCTGGTGGACAAGCTATGCTTTGAAAACGAAGTGAAAGAGCTGATGAAGGATCAATTCAACCGCAAGGCTTTTGTAAGCATCACCTCTTATGCCGAGTCGATGACCAAGCCTGCTACCAGCGCCAGCAACAAGATTGCCGTTATCTACGCCCAGGGCGACGTGGTGTCGGGCTACGGCTCTCCGCTCAACACCGCCGTGTATGGCGATGCTATTGCCGACGCACTCGACAAGGCTGCCAAAGACAAGAAGGTGAAAGCTATTGTGCTCCGCGTGAACTCGCCCGGTGGTGCTGCTACCGCCTCTGAGATTATGACCGACGCTGTGATACGTGCCAAGAAAGAGAAACCTGTGATCGTGTCGATGAGCGACCTGGCTGCTTCGGCTGGCTACGAGATGTCGTGCATGGCTACCAAGATCGTGGCTCAGCCTACCACTATCACCGGTAGTATCGGCGTATTCAGCACCATTCCCGAGATTGGCACTCTGCTGAGCAAGAAACTGGGTATCACCACCGATACGGTTCAGACCAACAAAAACAGTACCGGCCTCAGCCTTATGCGTCCGATGTCGCCTGCTTCGCGTGCCTTGATGCAGCAATTTGTAGAGGACTTCTATATCACTTTCGTGAGCCGTGTGGCCGAAGGCCGTCACCTTGATGTGAAATACGTTGACAGCATTGCCCGTGGCAGGGTGTGGACTGGCCGCGATGCCTTGAAGCTCGGTCTGGTAGATACCCTTGGCGGTCTGCCCCTGGCTATACGCCTGGCTGCTGCCGAAGCCGGCATTAACGACTATCGTGCTGTGCAATATCCTGCTCCCAAGGACTTGATGACTCAGCTGCATCAGCTTCGCAACAGCGGCGACGTCAACTATGCCCACATGAATCTGTGGGGCATCGTGAGCGGTCGTGCCCGCATGGTAGCTCTGCCTATGGATATAGAGAGCCGCATAATGCGCGACTTGGAGTCCTTAAGCAAAGAGCCTACGCTCCAGGCGCGTATGCCTTACTACCTGGTGGAGATGTAACCCTACATGCACCATCGAAGTTCGGCAACCTTATTTCATTTCTAAGTCGATAGACAATACAAACAGGTAACACGATTATGAGACATACCCTCACTCTCCTTGTTCAGCTTCGCTGTATGTGCATGGCTTTGGCGCTATGCCTCCCCAACTTGGTATGCGGACAGAACCACTACGACACCACTCAGTGGGCCAACGGTCTGCCTTACGGATATATGCAAGGGGTGATGATACCGGGGCAAAGCCTCGACGAGGGCAATGTGCTTACGCTTACCTTTATACCTACTGATACAGCGGCGGTGACTCCCGATGGGAAGTGGGTTACATTCAACGGCTATTATATCTCAACTACCGAGGTCACTCAGCGCGTGTGGGAGATAGTGATGGGGCCTCGCGAATGGAACCAGAAAGGCGACAACCTTCCTGCTACCGGGGTGAACCTTTGGGATGTGATGCTCTTCCTTGAACGACTGGACAGCCTCATTGGCGGCAATCCCCGCATACCTACCGTGCAAGAATGGGAGTTTGCCAGCAGGGGAGGGCACCTGTCGGAGAACTATCGTTACAGCGGCAGCGACAACCCCAACTTTGTGGCTTGGTGGCAAGCCAACAGCCTGGTGAAAACGGGTAAGAAGAAGTCTTATATGCTTCACCCTGTGGGGAGGCTGCTCGAAAACGAGGCGATGCTATACGATATGCATGGCAATGCTGCCGAGATGGCTTTTGCCAACAATGGCAACCTGGTGGCTATGGGTGGCTGCTCTGCGAGTAATGAAGACGAGATGATTCGGCCTTGTCCGATCTTTTTCCCTACCGTGACCGTCGAACCCGAAGCGGGTGCTATACATAGCGACTTTTGCGGCTTCCGCATCGTGATGACGGCCCGCCGCGACTACATTGACCCTACCAAGGTAAACTAAGGCAACCCTCTAAAAAAAAATCTACGGTTATAAAATCATCACTTAATCAATTTCTAGAGATTGCCCTTTATTTTGTAAACAAAAGAAAACAGATACCATGATGAAAGAACGTAAAGTGAAAGTGGGCTTAGCCCAGATGATGTGCACGGCCGACAAAGATGCCAACATAGCACGATACACAGAGCAAGTGAGAAAACTGGCCAGCGAAGGTGCTCAGATTATCTGTCTGCAGGAACTCTTCGCATCGCTCTATTTCTGCGATGTGGAAGACTATCACAACTTTGCCTTGGCCGAGGCTATCCCCAACGGCCCCACTACCCAGCATTTCATGGCTTTGGCCAAAGAGCTGGAAGTGGTGATCGTGTGCTCGATGTTTGAGAAACGTGCCGAGGGTCTGTATCACAACACCACCGCCGTGATCGATGCCGACGGATCTTATCTGGGTAAATACCGCAAGATGCATATTCCCGACGACCCCGGCTATTACGAGAAATTCTATTTCACCCCTGGCGACTTGGGCTACAAGGTGTTCCAGACTCGCTTTGCACGTATAGGTGTGCTTATTTGCTGGGACCAGTGGTACCCCGAAGCTTCACGTATCACCGCCCTCAAGGGTGCCGAGATTCTCTTCTATCCCACCGCTATTGGCTGGGCTATAGACCAAGACGAAGCTACCAACGACGAGCAGTATCAGGCATGGCAGACGATTCAGCGTAGTCATGCCGTTGCCAACGGCGTTCCGGTAGTGAGCGTGAACCGTACCGGCCGTGAAGGCGACATGCAGTTCTGGGGCGGTTCGTTTGTCACCAACGCCTTTGGTCGCGTATTGTGGCAGGGGCCTCACCTCGAAGAGGCTCTCCATGTGGAAGAGATAGACTTGAACGACAGCGACCGTTACCGCCGTCACTGGCCCTACCTGCGCGACCGCCGTATAGACAGCTACAGCCCTATCACCAAGCGCTATCTGGACGAGGACTAACATACTGTAGATCTATAACTGATCCTCAAACGACTTCTGCACCCTTTACCACATCTTGCTTATGAGTACCAACAAAAGGAAGATAATCAACGATCCCGTGCATGGTTTCCTGACCATCGACGACGATATTATCTACGATATTATTGCGCATCCCTATTTCCAGCGGCAACGCCACATCAAACAGTTGGGATTCACCTATCTGGTTTATCCCGGTGCCGTACACACTCGCTTCAGTCACATGCTGGGTGCCCTCAACCTGATGGAGCGTGCCCTTCATGTGCTCACCACCAAAGGGGTGGATATCACTCCCTATGAAGCGCTGGGTGCCAAACTGGCTATTCTGCTGCACGATGTGGGTCATGGCCCTTTCAGCCACACTTCCGAGCGTGTGCTCGTGGATGTGCATCACGAGGCGCTCACCCAGATGTTTATGCAACGTCTGAACGAGCAGATGGATGGTAGGCTCACTACGGCTATACGCATTTTCAACGACACCTACCCCAAGCGTTTCCTTCATCAGCTGGTGTCGTCGCAGCTCGATATGGACCGGCTGGACTATCTGAACCGCGACAGCTTCTTTACCGGAGTGAGCGAAGGTATAGTGGGTACCGACCGTATCATCAACATGCTCAACGTGAACAACGACGAGCTGATGATAGACGAGAAGGGCATCTATTCTATCGAGAAATTCATCATCTCGCGCCGACTCATGTACTGGCAGGTTTATCTGCACAAGACTGTGATCGCGGCCGACGTGCTGCTGCTATCTATACTTCGCCGTGCCAAGGAGCTGCTGGCGCTAGGAGAGAAGCTTGCCGGCCCCGAGGGTCTGCTCATGTTTCTTCGCAACAGTTTCTCGCAAAGCGATTTCGAGAACCGTCCCGAACTGCTCGATGCTTTTGCCTTGCTCGACGACAACGATGTGTTCTCGGCTGTGAAGACTTGGATGCTCTCCAGCAGCGATACCATACTCCGCACCCTTTGCGAGCACCTCGTAAACCGTAAGCTCTCTCGCATACGTATATCCAGCACGCCCTTCGACCAAGTGGATGTGGATACCCTGCACCGCCAGACGGAAGACTACTACCACCTGGGGGCTAACGAGAGTTCCTATTTCGTGGCTACCGGCGTGCTAAAGAATCATGCCTACGACTTCAACGATCCCGAGATTATGGTCAAGTTCAAAGACGGACGAAACCTCGACATCAGTCAGGCTTCCGACCAGCTGGACCGTCCTTTCCTCGAGAAATCGGTGACCAAATACTATGTTTATTATCCTAGAGAACTGAAACAATGAAAGTACATTTTATAGCCATTGGCGGTAGTGCTATGCACAACCTCGCCATTGCCCTCCATCAGAAAGGGTACACCGTAACTGGTTCCGACGACGAGATTTTCGATCCTGCCAAGAGCCGTCTGCAGAAATACGGTCTGCTGCCGCAATCGTTCGGCTGGAATCCCGAACGTATCACCTCCGACCTCGATGCCGTGGTGCTGGGTATGCATGCCCGCAAAGATAATCCCGAACTGCTCCGTGCACAGGAGTTGGGACTGAAGATATACTCCTATCCTGAATATCTCTACGAGCAGTCGAAAGACAAGAAGCGTGTGGTGATAGGTGGCAGCCACGGAAAAACCACTACTACCGCCATGATACTCCACGTGCTGCAACGCGCGGGTATCGATGCCGACTATATGGTGGGAGCTCAGCTTGAAGGTTTTGAGGTGATGGTGAAACTGAGTGACGAGGCTTCGGTGATGGTGATAGAGGGCGACGAATACCTGACTTCGCCGATCGACCCTCGCCCCAAGTTCCATCTCTATCGTCCCGACATAGCCATCGTTACCGGTATTGAATGGGATCATATCAATGTGTTTCCCACCTTCGACATATATCGTTCGCAGTTTGCCCAGTTCATAGACCTTATAACCCATCAAGGTACTCTCATCTACTGCGACAACGATCCCGAGGTGCGTATGGTGGCCAAAGGCAACTCTCGTATAGACCTTTGCAAGCTTCCCTACAACGTGCCTAAGCATCATGTGGAGAACCAGATAACTTATCTCGATACCCCCGAAGGCTGCTATCCGCTGAAGATTTTCGGCACTCACAATCTGCTCAACCTTACGGCTGCTCGCATGGCCTGCAACTCGTTGGGCGTCACCAACGAGCAGTTCTACAATGCCATACAGTCGTTTAAGGGTGCATCTAAACGGCTCGAACTGGTGAAACAGACTCCTCAGTGTGCACTCTATAAAGACTTTGCCCATGCTCCTTCGAAGCTGCGTGCTACCATAGCCGCCATGAAAGAACAATATCCTCAACGCCGACTCATTGCTTGCATGGAGTTGCATACCTTCAGCAGCCTGACGGCTGAGTTTTTGAAGCAGTATGCCGGCACGATGGATGCTGCAGATGTGGCTATGGTGTATTTCTCGCAACATGCCCTGCAACTGAAGAAGCTGCCCAACTTAGATGCGGATCAGGTGCAAGCCTCATTTGCTAACAGCAATGTGCAGGTGTTTACCTCTTCGCAAGCTCTGATAGAACAGTTGCGCCGATACTTCCCGGCTTCGGAGCAGAACCTACTCATGATGTCGAGCGGTAACTTCGATGGCATCGACTTCAATGCCTTGGCGGAGGAATTACTATGACTTCTACCCCCCAATATCCCGAGAAAGGCGTGGTACATGTGCGTCGCAAGAAACCGGATCGGTCTCCCGTATGGTTGATGGTCAGGTATTTCTTGATCTGGTTTATGGTGCCTTTTGGGGGTTCGTGGTTATTCCTAGGACTTCTCTCCGACAAAAACACCTTAATCGGGCCATTGATTATCATCTCCGTGCTGATGTCTCTTTATATTACGCTATTGGATAAGGGCAGTCTTGTTAGGGAGGTGACATTCAACTACACACATCAGTTGATACGGATTGACTGTCACCATTGGTATATGAAACCTCGTGTGGTGGAGATCCCTTTTGATCGGATGAGATGGACCTTTGTAAATGGAGTATCTTTTACACCAAGAATCTATTTCTACCAAGAAGGAAGACGCGAGGCTGTGATCACAGGCACGATGTTATGGACATCGTCGGATTTGGTTAAAATAAAGCGACGACTAGATGCCATTGTGCCCGATCTCAAGTTTTTGCGCTAAATGATGATAAAAAAATAACTTGGGACGCTATAGTTTGACAACCTGACACGCTTTTACTTCACCTTGTTGGCTATTTTGAAGCTGTGCCTCAGTCACATAGCCCGCTATGCTCCCTCGTTTCAACTCCAAAATATCTCAACAATCTAAAGCAATATCGTACCAACTTATTATTTCATCATCACTAAGTGATGGACCGAAATTCATGATTCGGTGCGGCATCATGGAATAAAACGAATAAAAATACGTTATTGTACTAATAGAATCAATAATGAGTCGGACTAAATGTCTGACATTACAAATAGTAAAATAGATAATATGGCAAAATTTCAAATAGGCGATAAAGTTAAATTCCTCAACCAAGTGGGTGGGGGAGTGGTGACCAAGGTTACGGACGACTTTGTGTTTGTGGAAGATGAGACTGGCTTCGACGTACCTATGCTCCCCAACGAGCTTATCCGCATGGCCGATATGACTGGTGCCGGTAAGATGTTTAATCAGAAAGTGGCGGGTCAGGTGCCTATGCCCAACAAAGATAATCCTGCCCCTGCACCCAAGGCTGTGCAAACTCCCGAAGACGAGATCAAAGCTCTCAAAAACCAAGTGGCAAACTTGAAAGACCAGGTGGCTAAGCTGAAGAAACAGCTTGAAAGCTTGCAGCGTACTAACGCTAAGTCTATAGCCGACAATATACTCATACAGCACATGGTGGGCAATGGCGAGGCCGAGGTGGATCTTCATATAGAGATGCTCACTGCCGAATCGGCTAAGCTGGCTCCGCACGAAGCCTTTGAACTCCAGATGCGCTACTTCCGCACCTGCATGAACCATGCTATAGCCAACAACGTGAAGAAAGTGACCTTTATACACGGTGTGGGCAAGGGCATTCTGAAAGATGAGATCCAGAAAGAACTGAAGCAATACGACGGCATCTATACCCTCGACGCCCCCATGCTCAAATACGGCGTTGGCGCTATCGAAGTATATTTCTCTAACAAATAATCATCCATGTACAAAAGTCATCAAATCGAGATAGGAAACCTTACCATGGGCGGTGGCGCACCCATCAGAGTGCAGAGCATGACCAACACCGATACCATGGATACTATGGCTACCGTAGAGCAGACCATCCGTCTGGTTGAAGCTGGTTGCGAGATGGTGCGTATCACAGCTCCTGATGTTAAAGCTGCTGAGAATCTTTATAATATAAAAAACGAACTGCTGAGACGTAATGTCAACGTGCCGCTGGTTGCCGACATCCATTTCTCGCCCGCTGCCGCCGAGACTGCAGCTGCCATTGTTGAAAAAGTGCGAGTGAACCCTGGCAACTATACCGACCGGAACCGTGGCAAGATTCATTTCACCGACCAAGAGTATGCCGATGAGCTGAACCGTATCTCTGACAAGATGGCTCGCCTTATCGACATCTGCAAGCAGCATCATACCGCTATGCGCATAGGCACCAACCACGGCTCGCTTTCCGAACGCATCATGAGCCGTTACGGCAACACTCCTGAAGGCATGGCTCAGAGTGCTATTGAGTTTGCCGAGGTATGTCGCCGACACGACTATCATCAGCTGGTGTTCTCTATGAAAGCCAGCAATGTGGTGGTGATGGTGCAGAGCACCCGACGACTGGTAGAACTTATGATGCAGAGCAACATGCACTATCCTATACACCTCGGCGTTACCGAAGCCGGCGACGATATTCAGGGCCGCCTCAAGAGTGCCGTAGGTATCGGTGCTCTCCTGGTTGATGGCATAGGCGACACCATTCGTGTTTCGCTCACCGAAGACCCCGTGGCCGAGATACCTGTGGCCTACGACATACTCCAAGCTGCTGGTGCCCGTATCTCTAAAGCCGAATATATAGCCTGCCCTAGCTGTGGTCGCACTCAATACGACATTCAAGAGGCTCTGCAGCAGATCAAAACCCGCACTTCACATCTTAAAGGCGTTAAGATCGGCGTGATGGGCTGCATTGTGAATGGTCCCGGCGAAATGGCCGATGCTCACTACGGATATGTTGGTGCCGGCCATGGACGTATAACCCTCTACAAAGGCAAAGAGGTGGTTCGCACCATAGACCAGTCGGAAGCCGTAGATGCCTTAGTGCAACTAATCAAAGACAACGGCGACTGGGTAGAACAAAAATAGACCATCGGGATTGGGGTGATGATAAAAAATCGTACCAATTTATTTTTATCATCACCGAATACAATTGTATAACCATAAATCACTATAATAAAAAACATTTAACCATGAAAAAAATCCATACACTCATTCCTGCTATCCTCATTGCCCTTGCTGGTATCGTAGGATGCTCTTCGAACAAAAACAGCGTAGTTATCAACGCAACCCCTGCTTTCGAACAAAACGTAGAGTGGCAGCTGGTATCCATAAAAAACAAGAAAGTATATTATGAAGAAGAACAACCCCATGCTACCATCGTCTTCAACCCCGAAACGGGCCAGATAGCTGGCATAAGCGGTTGCAACCACTATTTCGCATCCTATCGTGACCTTGGCAACGGCAAGATAGAGTTCGGTGTGATAGGCAGCACTAAGATGGCTTGCCCTGAGGCTTTCATGCGTTTGGAAAACAACTACTACAACACGCTTGCCAAAGTAGATGGCTATCGCCTTGGCGAATACACCCTCGAACTTCTTTCGGGCGAGACCGTAGTACTTACATACGACAAAAGCGAGACTACGAAATAAGCACGGCTGACACCTGATTACTGATTACTAGAAAAGTCTTTTGTCTGATCACCGATTTCTGATCTCTTATCACGCTAGAAACAAAACTCATCCATGGACCGACACACCTATTTCGTCGATGTGTTGCTGCCGTTGCACCTTCCATCGTACTACACCTACCGCGTCCCCTTCGACTACAACGACGACATCAAGGTGGGTCAGCGCGTAGTGGTGCAGTTTGGCAAACGACGCATCTATTCCGCCCTCGTACGACGGGTACACGAGGATGTGCCGGCCTATACGACTAAATATATTCTTGCCATACTCGACCTGCAGCCCGTGGTTACCGAGCTACAGTTCGATTTTTGGGAATGGATGGCCAGCTACTACATGTGTTTTCCCGGCGACGTGATGGCTGCCGCATTCCCTACGGCCTACAAGCTCACCAGCGAGTCGAGTATCACCATTCATCCCGACTTCGACGGTGCTTATTCTGACCTCGAACCCAACGAGCTCAAGATTGTTGAAGCTCTGCTCCATACCCCCGTGCTTCCTATCGAGAAAGTGACCGACGTGGTGGGGTTCCAGAAGATTATGCCACTCATCCAAACGATGATTTCCAAACAGATCATCATGATGGACGAGGAACTAAAACAGCGTTTCGCACCCAAGGTGGCTACCCATCTCGTGCTCAACCCACGCTATAGCGACAGCACCGAGCTTCGTGCCCTTTTCGAGCGCCTCGAATCACGTGCCAACTTGCACAAGCAGCTGTCTGTGCTTATGCTCTTCATGCAGATGAGCCAGTTTGGAAAAACACCCGTCAAGAAAAACGACATCTTTGCTCACAAGGAGCTCTCGCAGAGTGCCATAAACACACTGATAAAAAATGAAGTTTTTCTTCAAGAAGAGCACATTGAAAGCCGTCTGCAAGAATACAACGCACAGACCTCGGTAGATACCATCGAGCTCAGCCCTCAGCAACAACAAGCCTTCTCCACCATCAACTCGCCCGAACAGCCACCTGTGGTACTACTTCACGGTGTCACTTCTAGTGGTAAGACTGAGGTGTATATCAAGCTTATAGATCAAGCTCTCCGCAAAAACCAACAGGTATTGTTCCTATTGCCCGAGATAGCCCTTACCGCTCAGATCATCAACAGACTCCGCAAATATTTCGGCAAACAGGTCGGCGTGTATCACTCTCGTTTCAATCCCAACGAGCGTGTAGAGGTGTGGAATAAAACCCTCGACACGTCGTCCAACGGTTACCGCGTGTTGATTGGTGCTCGGTCTGCTCTCTTCTTACCATTCCATAACCTTGGACTCATCATTGTGGATGAGGAACACGACAGCTCATACAAACAGTATGATCCTGCTCCCCGCTACCAATGCCGTGATGCCGCCATCTATCTGGCTCACTTATGGAAAGCACGTACTGTGCTCGGCTCGGCTACACCCTCTATCGAGACATTCCAAAACGCAAAGAAGGGTAAATACGGCTATGCCCAGATGACCCAACGTTACGGGGGTCTGTTGCTACCCGAAGTGGTGTGCGTGGATATGAAAGATGCTATGCGTCATGGAGCCGTGAAGGCACGCTATTTCTCCGATTTTCTTATTGACCAGATACGCAGAGCCCTCGCTGCCGGACAGCAGGCCATACTCTTCCAAAACCGTCGCGGTTTTTCGCTTCGCCTTGAATGCGAAGACTGCGGTTGGACACCCACCTGCCAGCATTGCGATGTCTCGCTCGTGTATCACAAATCGACCAACAGCCTCCGCTGTCACTATTGTGGTTACAGCATTCCGGTGCCTAACGAATGCCCTGTGTGTCATACCACACACATAAAAACAAAAGGCTTCGGTACCGAGCATATTGAGGAAGACCTTCAGATTCTTTTCCCCGAAGCACGCATAGCTCGCATGGACCTTGACAGCACGCAACAGAAGAAACGATATCTGGAGATTATCAACGACTTTGAAGATCATGCCATTGACATTCTCGTAGGCACTCAGATGGTTACCAAAGGCCTCGACTTCGACAATGTGTCGGTGGTTGGTATCATCAACGCCGACAACCTCATCTCATTTCCCGACTTCAGAGCTTATGAACGTGCCTTCCAACAGATAGTACAAGTATCTGGACGTGCTGGACGGCACGGTCAACGAGGCACCGTGATCATTCAAACTTTCAACCCTTGGCACACAACACTCCGTCAGGCCATCGACAACGATTATAAGGGCCTTTTCAACTCGCAGATACAGGAACGCCTTGTGTTTAAATACCCACCGCACTACAAACTGATTGAGATAGTGCTTCGTCATCGCGAGCAATCTATCGTTCAAGCAGCTGCCAACCAGTATGCCCAATGGCTTAGAGCCGAATACACAAACCAGGTACTCGGACCTGAATTTCCCAATGTGGGTCGCATTCGTAACCAGTATCTCATGAAGATACTCGTCCGTTTTGAACTCGGAGCACCCATAGGACGTCACAAACAGCGCCTCCTTCAATTGGCCGACCTATTGCTCAAGAACCAAGCCTACGCCCGAGTCTCCATCCAGTTTGATGTCGATCCGCAATAAATGACTTTGATAGTCAATCAAACGAATATCTTTTGAAGGGTGTTGGGTAATCAGTAATTGAACATGAATATCTATCAAAGCCCTCTATGATCTGACCAATATGTCTGTTTATGATATGAGACAGTGTTGGGGATTGGGTTGTTCCATAAGATCTGGGTACAGAAAAATACTTTACGTCTTCAGCAACAGCAATGCTGATTATTGGATGGGGCGGAGTGGCTTCGTTGTGGCTTCGTTATACAACGCATTATGAATGGAGCGACATAGACCTAGATGAAAAAAAAGAATGATGGCTTATAGGAGAGCGGACTATGTTCCATTTTTATAGATTGGATTCTTATCAGAAGAGACTACAATGTTTCTCGATACTGCTATTTCGTGTTTTTGCAAGACTAGAACAAAGGCTGCTACTGTATATGAATCGAAGATAATGTGTGGATTTATCGGTAATACATTATAATATAAGAACGTGCATTATAATGAAAAAGATATGAATTACCTACCAATAGTCCATTTTTTATATATGCATAACTAATGCTTCGATAGTGATCAGAAGGATTATCGGTTATAGTTTGTTTTATAAATAATTGTTGACAAAAAAAAGTATCGCCGCATTGTACACGGCGATACTCTTATTTATCGAGAGTGCTGAAATAATTAGCAACCGATTTTTGCTTTGTAAGCTTCTGCATCGAGGAGACCTTCGATGTCGGCCATATTAGCGGGTTTGATCTTGATGATCCAGCCAGCACCGTAAGGATCGTTATTGATAGAGGAAGCGTCGTCGAGAGAAGCGTTGAACTCTACTACTTCGCTGGTAACGGGCATAAGAAGATCGGCAACGGTCTTAACAGCCTCGATAGAACCGAAAGTTTCACCACCTTCGATGGTCTCGCCTTCGCAGTCAACATCAACGAATACGATGTCGCCAAGCTCGTGCTGAGCGTAATCGGTGATACCAACATAAGCAAATTCGCCTTCGATGCGTACCCATTCGTCGTCCTGGGTGTAACGTAAATTCTGAGGAATGTTCATTTTTAAAAAATATTAAGTTTATGAATAATTCTAAATTACTTATTGATTTATACCTTTTTATTATATTAAAACCGATGCATGGCGCTACATCGATTTGAGAGCAAAATTACATCTTTTAGTTCGATTGGCAAAATATTTTTTCTCCATATTAAAAAAAAACTTTATCTTTGCACTTGTATCAAGCCACAATAATAAGCCCTACAGTTTGTTTATTACAACTATTTTTCAATTTCTTATAGTGCTTGATTCAATTCAATAAAGTGTTCAATAAAAGCAGATTTTCTATCAACCCCCTTAGATAAAACTATGTTTAGTAAGAAAGAACTCATGGATATGCCATTGCTGCATTTGCGTGAACTGGCAAAAGAGAAAGGTATTGCTCGTGCCAATCGCTTCTCGCAGCAAGAATTGGTGTATAAACTTCTCGACCAACAAGCTACATCGCCTCAGCCGTCGGACGTTGAAACGGAGCAGACCGACAACAATCGTCAGCGACGCACTCGACTGAAACCCGTGCCTATCGCCGAATCGACAGTGAAGCGTATGGTGCCTGTAAACAAAAATAAGCAGGATAACAAAAAGAACAACAATCAGGATCGTGCTGTAAAGAACGAGAACCGTCAGGGTACCTTGGACCTAGAGATACCTGTGATAAGCGAGGTGCCCGAGATTTTTTCATCCAACAAAGTGGAGTCTGTACCTGAGGAGACTAAGGTGAGTGTGGAGGTTGCAGAAACCAAGACTGAGGTGCCGGACAAACCCGCTAAGAGTAACCGCGGTAGAAAACCGAAGGCTACCACCCAAAAGAAGGAAACAACTAAAGAAGACAATACTGAACAGAACAACACTATAGCAGACAATACCGCTCCCCAAAGCACAACGGAGCAGTCTGCTGCCCCTGAGGTGGTCTTGCCCATTAAAAAGAAGAGAGGCCGTCCGCCGAAAAACAAGACGGCAGAACCTGTGGCCGAAAAGGCAGCTCCTGTAGTAGAGAAAACCGACACCCCGGCAGAAACTGAACCCCAAGATGTAACGGTTTCTCCAGCTGTAAGTACTACTCCCGAGAATGGTGAGACACTTGAACCTGCAATGACCGAAGAAGAGGAGAACATCCCCTCATTCCGCCTGCAGGAAGCTCGAGAGTTGGAACCAGACATCAACAATCGCCGTTACCGCGAACAGCGTTATGCCGAGATGGTGGCTATGCTCGATGGTGTTGTTGAGACGGAGGGCGTGCTGGAAATCATGTCGGACGGTTATGGTTTCCTGCGTTCGTCCGACTACAACTACTTGAGTTCACCCGATGACGTGTATGTATCCGTACAGATGATCCGCCAATATGGACTGAAGACTGGAGACACCATCTGCGGTACCATCCGTCCACCAAAAGAGACTGAAAAATATTTCCCCTTGGTCAAGATCACAGATATCAATGGCCTTGCCCCCGAAGTGATGCGCGACCGCGTGCCCTTCGAGTCTCTCACCCCGTTGTTCCCCGACCAGAAATTCAACCTTACGGGGCATCATGGCAACTCATTTTCAACTCGTATCATCGACATGTTTGCTCCTATCGGCAAAGGTCAACGCGGACTTATCGTGGCTCAGCCTAAGACAGGTAAGACCACGCTGCTCAAGGAGATTGCAAACGCTATTGCCGACAACCATCCGGAGGTGTATCTGATGGTTCTCCTTATCGACGAACGTCCTGAGGAGGTGACCGATATGCAACGCAGCGTGAATGCCGAGGTGATTGCTTCGACCTTCGACGAACCGGCCGAACGCCATGTGAAGATCGCCAACATTGTGCTAGAAAAAGCCAAACGCATGACTGAATGCGGCCATGATGTGGTGATAGTGCTCGATTCCATCACCCGTCTGGCTCGTGCATACAACACGGTGCAACCAGCTTCGGGTAAAGTACTCTCGGGCGGTGTGGAAGCCAACGCTCTGCAGAAGCCCAAACGTTTCTTCGGTGCAGCTCGTAACATTGAAAACGGCGGCAGCCTCACCATCATCGCTACGGCTTTGACTGAGACGGGTTCGAAGATGGACGATGTGATCTTCGAGGAATTCAAAGGAACAGGAAACATGGAGCTTCAGCTGGAACGCAAACTGGCCAACAAGCGTATCTATCCCGCTATCGACCTTACCTCGTCCAGCACCCGTCGCGACGATTTGCTGCTCGACGACTTTGTGCTCAACAGAATACAAGGTCTGCGTAAGATTCTGGCCGACCTCACGCCGCAAGAGGCTATGGAGGAACTGCTCAAACATCTGGTGCATACCCGCGACAATATTGAATTCCTTTCTTCAATAGATAAATAAGTTTTATAAGTGATCGGTGAATGTACATGGATAACTGAGACATATGCCATTATCATTTCAATATGCACAAAACTGTTCTCTAATCAAAAATCACTGGTCAGTAATAATATATAATATGAAAAGAGGTTTTGGTAGTGACAATCATTCCGGCATCAGCCCGGAGGTGTTGCAAGCTATAGCAGCTGCCAACGTGGATCATGCGCTGGCGTACGGCGACGATGAATATACAGCTCGCGTAGAGCAGCTCTTCAAACAGCATTTCGGACCTCAGAGCCGTGTATATTTTGTGTTCAACGGCACAGGAGCCAATGTGCTGAATATCGACATTATGTGCCGATCGCATCATGCTGTGATCTGTGCTGAAACAGCTCATATCAACGTGGATGAGTGCGGTGCACCTCAGCGTGTGGTGGGCAGCAAACTACTGACCGTGGAGACACCCGATGGCAAGCTCACACCCTCGTTGGTGGCCAAGCATCTACATGGCTTCGGATTTGAACATCATGCCCAACCTAAGGCTATCAGCATCACCCAAAGCACTGAACTAGGCACCCTCTATACCCTCGACGAAGTGAAGGCTTTGGCAAACTTGGCTCATGAATATAATATGTATCTACATATGGACGGTGCTCGCTTAGCTAACGCCGCCGTGGCTCTAGGCTGCACATTCAAAGAAATGACCACCGACTGTGGCGTGGACTGCCTATCGTTTGGCGGCACAAAGAATGGTCTGCTCATGGGCGAGAGCGTGGTGATACTCAACCCTCTGCTCGACGATGATGTGAAATATCGTCGCAAACAGATGACCCAACTCTGCTCCAAGATGCGTTTCATTGCTGCACAGTTTGAGGCTTACCTGCAAGGTGACCTATGGCGTCGCAATGCTGAGCACAGCAACCGCATGGCCCGTCTGCTTTATGAAGGACTGAAGGATATACCCGAGGTACGCGTGATGTATCCAGTGCAAGTGAACAGCGTCTTTGCCCAGCTACCTCACGATGCTTGGCATTCACTGCTGGACCATTATTTCTTCTACGACTGGGACGAGGATCAGAATGTGGTGCGCTGGATGTGCAGTTTCGACACTACCGAAAACGATATCCATCAGTTTGTAGAGGCTGTGAAAAAGAGTGTACAATAACGTAATACAACCTTGCAATAGTGAGGCATAACGAACGTTGGTACTTACTTTTTTTTGTCAGAATACAAAAACTATGTATATTTGCATTTTCAAATATTAATAAGTAAACAATAAAAAGAGAATAAAATGAAACGTATTATGACCGTTGCAGCTATGGCTGTAATGATGATTGCATCTATGAGCGTAAACGCTCAGAACAAATTCAAAGGTATAGTAAAATACACCGTGACCTCTACTGGCGAAGTAGCTGTTCAAATTCCCGAGCAAGCCGCTACAGCCGAAATTAAGGTGATGGGCGACATGCTCTACACCAATAGTGCACTCTTTACCAATTCGCCTATGGTAAACAGCATAATTCAGCGTGGAAACACTACCACAACATATCAGGACCTCACCATGCTTCTGGGCTATCTGGCTTCGAAGGATATTTCGCTCACTTCCTACAGCGGTGATGGCAAGATCTTTGTTCGCCACACTTACACCCAGTCGGAGATAGACAGCATCACCATTCCCGTTACTGAAGGGTACTATATTGAATATGTTGCCGGACAATCGAAGAAGTTAGCTGGTTTTAATGCCAATTTGGCTCGCATTCACATGTTCGACCAAGAAGGTACAGACCACACTCTCGACATCTGGTACACCGAAGAGATGGGTCCTGCTACCAACTTCCTCCTAAACGGCGTAAAAGGTATGCCTCTGGAGTTTACCCAGGATATGGGCGAAGGCCGTGCAATCACTATCACTGCTAGCGAAGTAGTGAAGGGTAAAGTGAAAGAGGTTGACTTCCTCGCTCCCAGCGGCTACAAGGAGATGGACAACGAGACGATGAAAGCTTTCAATGAGGAATTGACTGAAGAGCTCAACGCACTCCAGGAAGAATAAAAACACTTAGCCCACATCTTTTGGTATGGACGACCATGACGATGATGGGTTGAACAAATGACAATTGGGGTTCGAGGGTAGATATTAATTTTCTTCACTCGAACCTTTTTGTATTACAAAACAATAGTGAATCACATTTAAATATTTACTTTAGTTATGAAAAAGACAATTGTGGCATTGGTGGCATTATGCTCGATAGGCTGTGGTATGCTATCGGCACAGACTATAAAGAAAACCACTAAAGGCAAAACTTCTAAGACAAATAAAGAAGCAAAAACCAAGGTGGACGTGAACTTTTTTGAAGGCACCATCTATTATTCTAAGATCGAGAAGCCGGCTCCTATGCCTATACCTAAGGCCGCTCCCGACAAGATAAAAACATCTAAATATAATATTGAATCGAAATTATCGGCAGCTGTACCTCCGAAGAAAGAACTAAAAGCCAATATAGAGCACCGTTACTACTTCACCAAAGATGCATGTTATTTCAATATGATGGGGCTGTATGGCGAATATCTATCCAACGATCATAAATATATTATGGGTTTTACGAATCCCGACAATCAGTATGTAAAGAATCTCAACTATGTGTCGGTTTTGATGGCTGATTTTTGGAGCACCATGAAATCGGTACAAGAAGCCCAAAGCAAAAATGAATTTGACAAAGCCGACAAATTATTGGAAAAATTCTATGTTCGCACATCGGACGAGGTAACTCTTGCTGGATACAAAGCTGTTCGATACGAGGTGAGACTGCCTCAATATCATGGCGATATTTGGGTGGCTGAAGAGCTCTGGCTCTCCACTTGGATGGCTCCTTTCTGGGGTATGGTTCATCCTGTGTTGGAGTTCGACTTCTCGTTCCCTGTAAAGGGATTCCAAGAAAAGAAATTCCGCATGGTGGCCGATGCTGTGAAAGAAGAGTACACGGAAGAAGAAATCCATTATATTGGAAAACAATATACAGACTGCCTAGAAGTACCTACCGAAGAGTTTGAGGATTTCCTCCGCATCTATCTTAACGAGAACCTTAAATAGAATATCATAACCTAAGGTTTATTCCTTAGGATTTGTGGCTGTTAGCCTTAAGCTGTGTTTTTTGCAGCAAAAGGTTAACAGCTTTTTTATTGCCAGTACACTTTGAAAAAAGAAAAGCACAAAAAGGGGAGAGGTAGTTTTCAACAACAGTCAGTTTGAAAAATAAGGATCCATTATTATTTGTAATAATAATATTTATGTACTTTTGTATTTAGAACAATAGCGCGAAAACATCTGTTAATCATGGCAAAAACAACTTCTAAAGGCATAAAAAAGAACGGTAAAGGCTCAAAAAAAGCACCCCGCAAAGGTCAAAGTAACGGCATGAGTACCATAGAGAAACTCATTGCATTTGCAAAAAGCGAAGATTTCGTAAAGTTTTGCGGCATCATGATCATGTTGTTTGCACTCTTTTTATGCGTCTCTATCATTTCGTACTATGTGGTGGGTGAAGGCAACAATTGGTTTGGTGCTTTCGGAGAGAAACTGGCTGTAGCATTCTCGAAAGGTATCTTCGGTGTAGCATCGCTAGGTTTCGCTTTCCTCTTTTTCCTTTACGGTCTGAAGCTATTGAAAGTTGATTCACTACCTTTGGTAAAGACTTCGTTTATTACATTGGTGTGGATGACTTGGCTTTCGTGCGTGCTAGGTTATGCCAATCATATTGCTATGAACAAGAGCGGCAATATGATTATCGAATGGGCTGGTACTTTTGGCTACTATTCTGCCGAAGCTCTCTGTAATGCACTTAGAGGATTCACCCCAGTGCTGCTAGTTGCCATAGCAGGCATGATGTGTGTGTTTGTGCACCATGTGAAGATCCCTCAACTTGGCAATCCAAAACACGACATCGACACCGAAGAGAACGAACCCAATGATGTAGAAGAAGTGGAAGTAGGCTCGCTACCCAAGAAACCATCGTTCATCAGCCGTTTGTTTAACAAACACGGTGAGGATGAAGATACAGTGGAAGAAGATGAGAACGGAAACATTGTTGACGATCCTATTGAGCCTGAACCTGTTGTAACAAAGGCTACAGCCAAAAAGAATGTTACCAAGCCTTCTTTGGTTGATATACCTTACTCTATTGCTGGCAACAACGTAGAGACAGAGACGGCTAAGGAGCCCGAACCTATTGTAGAACAAGAAGCTGTAGAGAACAACGAAGTGAAAGAGGTAGTATTCGATATTGACGACGAGTTTGAGAAAGTCAATGCCAGAGCTCGCGGCACACAGCCGCCATCTGATCCTTCGTTCACAATCGTTGATACCAACGTAACGTCTAATGTAACCGAAGAGGCTAGTATGGAGGATGAGGTTGTAGAGAAGAAGCCCCGCCGTCATTTCTCTATCGACGAAGAATACGATCCTCATCTGGACTATCCTCACTACCAGATGCCTTCGCTCGATCTGCTCGAAGACTGGGAGACTCGTAACGTTAAGGTGACACAGGAAGAGCTGATTTCCAACAAGGATCGTATTGTGGAGACGCTTCGCAATTATGGTATAGAGATTGTTGATATCAAAGCTGCACCCGGACCTACAGTGACACTCTATGAAATAAAGCCAGCACCGGGCATACGTATCGCCAAGATTAAAGGTCTGGAAGATGATATCGCCCTCAGCCTCTCTGCGTTGGGTATCCGTATCATCGCCCCCCTGCCTGGCAAGGGTACTATTGGTATAGAGGTTCCCAACAGCAACCCACAGATCGTTTCGATGAAGACGATGCTTTCGAGCGATGCATTCCAAAAGAATGCTAAATACGAACTACCAATAGCTTTGGGTAAGACCATCTCAAACGAACCTTATGTGACCGATTTGGCAAAAATGCCACACTTGCTGATGGCTGGTGCTACCGGTACCGGAAAATCGGTGGGTCTCAACGCGGTTATTGCCTCGTTGCTATACAAGAAGCATCCCTCTGAGCTAAAACTGATCATGGTGGATCCCAAAAAGGTGGAACTGTCGCTCTACAGCAAGATTGACCGCCATTTCCTAGCCAAAATGCCCGACAGCGAAGAGGCTATCATCACCGATGTAAAAAAGGTAGTGCGTACTCTTAACTCGTTGTGTATAGAGATGGATAACCGCTACGACTTGCTTAAGAACGCCCAGGTAAGAAAGATTACTGAATATAACGCCAAGTTTAAAGCTCGCCAGCTCAATCCTGCCAATGGCCACCGCTTCTTGCCCTACATCGTATTGATTATCGATGAGTTTGCCGACCTTATCATGACGGCTGGCAAGGAGGTAGAGATGCCTATTGCTCGTTTGGCCCAGTTGGCTCGTGCTGTGGGAATACATCTTATCGTGGCCACTCAGCGTCCTACCACTTCTATCATCACGGGTAATATCAAGACCAACTTCCCTGGTCGTATCGCTTTCCGTGTTACTTCGGTGATTGACTCCCGCGTTATCCTCGATTCAGGCGGTGCCAACCAGCTTATCGGACGCGGCGATATGCTTATCTCGCTGGCCGGCTCGGACATGGTGCGTCTGCAGTGTGCCCTTATTGAAACCGAAGAGATAGAGCGTATGGTAAACTTTATTGGTGACCAAGAGACAAACAGCGAAGGATTCATACTACCCGAGTACTTAGACGAAAACGAAGAACCCAACAAGGACTTTGACCCCAAAAACAAAGATGAATTCTTCAACGAAGCAGCTCGTCTGGTGGTGGCTGCTCAGTTTGGTTCTACCTCCTTGCTGCAACGCAAACTACAACTCGGATATAACCGTGCCGGACGTGTGATCGACCAGCTAGAGGCTGCAGGTATTGTAGGTGCCCACAATGGTTCTAAGCCACGAGAGGTACTTATCCATGATGAGGTTGAACTCGAAAACTTACTGAAGAGTCTGTAGGTCGATATAGTTGAATGTATTACGACCCAACAGTATAGCGGCATAGCCAGCAGACTGCATGACTTATGGATCGTTGATTGTAGGAGAACAAAAACCACACAGATTATGAAGCCAACCACTTTCGATATCACGCCCCAATTGGTGGAACAGTATTGTGATAAGCATACGACGCCACCTTCCGAACAGCTATATGGTTTGGAGCGTTGGGTTCATCTGCATACGGCCTATCCTCGCATGGCCTCTGGCCATTTTCAAGGGCAACTACTTACTATGCTCACCCAATTGCAGCGCCCTTTGCTGGCAGTCGAAGTGGGTACTTTTGTTGGATATGCAGCTATATGCATAGCACAGGGCCTACCAGAAAAAGGCATGTTACATACCATTGAAGTAAACGATGAGTGGGAAGGGGTGATAGTTGACAACATTGCACAAGCAAACCTTACAGACAAGGTTACATTGCATATTGGCAATGCACATGAGGTTATCCCTCTTTTGCCTGACGGAATCGATATGGCCTATATAGATGCGGACAAGCCCAGCACCCCTGACTATTATGAGCTGTTGTTGCCCAAGATGCGGCAGGGCGGACTTGTACTTATCGATAACATTCTCTGGAGTGGAAAAGTGATCAGGCCTGATCTTAACCCCGATGCCGACACACAGATTTTGGATGCATTCAATAATCGAGTACAGGCCGATTATCGTGTGGAAAACATCTTACTGCCCTTGCGCGACGGTATCATGATGTGCCGTGTGAAATAAATACGAAAAACTTAGACTATGAAAATAATAAGTTGGAATGTCAACGGACTGCGTGCCGTATATCAAAAGGATTTCCCTACTATCTTCCATTCTTTGGATGCTGACATCGTGTGTTTGCAAGAGACAAAGATGCAAGAGGGGCAGCTTGACATAGCCTTTGAAGGCTACGAGAGCTTCTGGAGCTATGCCGACAAGAAAGGTTATTCAGGGACAGCTGTCTTTACTCGTGTCCAACCACTCAGAAGGGTAGAGATACCCATGCTCGACCAAGAAGTATTTCCGGGTAATGAGGGGCGATTGGTGGTGCTCGAATACGAACAGTTCTTTCTTGTGAACTGTTATACTCCCAACGCACAAGAGGAACTGCGCCGACTCGACTTTCGCATGCAATGGGAAGACTATATACGAGGATTCCTTTTGGAACTGGACAGAGACAAACCTGTGGTGTACTGTGGTGACCTCAATGTGGCACACCAAGAGATAGATTTGAAGAATCCCAAAACCAACCGTCAAAATGCAGGATTCTCTGACCAAGAGCGTGAAAAGATGTCCCAGTTGTTGTCGTCGGGTTTTGTGGATACATTCCGCATTCTCAATCCTGATAAAACTGATGCATATTCTTGGTGGTCGTATCGTTTCAAGGCACGCGAGAAAAATGCAGGATGGCGTATCGACTACTTTATCTGTTCCGACCGTCTGATGGAGAGCATTGAGGATTCCATCATCCGCAACGACATCTTTGGCAGTGACCATTGCCCAGTTGAACTGCACATCAAGATCAACTAGCCGATCCCTATATCATTTTCAATCAGTGGTTTTTCACAGCCTGCTGTGTATTTCAACGCAGCGGGCTGTAAAGGTTTATGCAGCAGGCTACAAGAACTCATGCATAGGCTGTGTAGGCATATGCATGGATCAGTAAAAAGAAACGGTCACGTCTGAATATTACAGCACAATATAGCTTGCGTTCAACAGAGAAGTTCAATTGCAGGTTCCTAAAGCGTTCCGCAGGAGATGTGCTTGAAAAAAAAGCCCATCTACTATAGCAGACGGGCTGTATATCGTATGACATTAGCCTAAGACAGGCTTACCTTTGCATTAGAACATATAACCGATCTTGATATAAAGATTGGATAGTTTTTGGTTGTCGGATTTATCGAAGGGTGTTCCCCAATCAACCGAAACTACAAAGTTGTCGTTCATAGCAATTTTGAGACCACAACCGGCAGAGAGGTGCAGACGATGGATGGCATTGGGATCATTATCAATTATCTCGGAATCGTTGAAACCATCGGTGGGATGTTCTTGCAATACCAAACCCGCATCCATGAAGGGGTTGAGTCCAAGGTAGAAGTTTTCTTTTCCTATCTTGAAGTTTAGGAATTGCATACGCAACTCAGCATTGGCAAAGGCAAAGCCATCGGCATTGATACGGTTGCGAAGGATACCTCTAAGCGAGGACGCACCACCTAATCCCTCATAAATACAACGCTGCCAATAAAGCTGATTGATGTAATTGTTGGAATAGAAAGAACTTTGACCTGCTAAAAGAAGTTGGGTGCCTAAACGATAGGCAAAGGTGAAACGGTGGTGGTTGTCGAGTGGAATATATTGACGGAAAGTTGCATTCAGTTTGAGGTTGTTGTAAGCTTGCTGTTCGCCAAAGGCCGCGCTATAAGTAACAAAGGCATCAGCATAGATACCTTTGTGAGGATTCTGCTGACGATCACGGGTGTCAATAGATATTCCGCCATGCAGATAGGGATGGAATCCGCCATTAAGCTCAGCATCGGTGATAACACCATTAGTACGATAGATGTCGAAGAGGGTAGTGGTATCGTTGAGTTGTTTTGCTGGATCAGACTTATGGCTGTTGAAACGTTCAAAATCGAAACGGTCAATATTGTAATCGAGGATACCAAAACCAGCACACCAGGAGATTCTTCCAACAACAGGCCCCTGCATATCGGCAGCCAAACGGAAGAGGTTGCGTTTCATAGCATAGTAGGCACGCGACACATACTCGGAACTATTATTGTCGATAAGACTGGGTTTATAGAGCGTTTGATAGCCATTGAAGCCGTAGAATGGACTCATGGGATCGGGCATGTAGCTGATGTCGAGGCTCACTCGATGGTCGGGAATAAGATATTTGGAATCGTAGTAGAAACGAAGCAAACCAGAATTCATCGTGGTATTGGAAGCTTCCAAATAGATAGAATGCAAATACTCCGGATAGGTGGAACCATCGCCAAAATAATATATATTGGCCAAGGCACCATATTGGAAACCGAGGTCGGAATCATAAGAGATGCTAGGGAGTGCACCAAACGTCCAGCCTGTACGAGTAGGCTGAGTTTTTTCACCTTCTGACTGTGCGTAGATTAGAGAACCTGTCAACAAAAGGAGAAAGATTGTAATGTTTTTCTTCATCATAATTAACTGTATTTGTTATTTATTTAGATATTCTATGTAATATTGTACTTTGAAGATACATCTATCATTCTCATAGTGGGAATGGCACACAAGATTGTCGTATTCGTCATAAGAATAGCGATCCCGGTGAGAGCCATCTACCTCTTCGATAATATGCCCGGACAGATCGTAGGAACGAAGTATTCGGGATTCTACATTCCCATTCGGAGTAAAAAAGACATGAATCTCACGGTAACCACCATGTTGGAGATTACGACGAAAACAACAATAAGAGTAACGTGAGCGATCTCTCTTATACTCGACAGAATGCAACACATACAAGGATTCGTTTGTTATCTGCTGACCAACTACAGAAAGAGTGCCTTTCATACTAATGTTTCGCACTACAAGACCTTGGTTGTCTCTTTGAACGGTGTCTATTCCGTATATTGCAGACCGTGTGTTGACCCATTGGGTTATAATCATATTGTTTTCATCTTCGTATGAGATGCTACGATTTACCAAATGGCCGTCTGGATATTGCTGCATTCGATTCACAAGCCGACCTTGGGAGTCATAACTACTGATATATCGACCTAATACAGACCCATCTCTGTCTGTGACAATCTCTTGTTCCAACCGAAAAGATTGTTCCTGATGTTGTTCATAGCTGTGGTAAAACGCTATGTTATCAGCATCGCCACTTTGGAATACAAGAGAAGTGGGACGACCCAATAGTTCGTAGGTGTATCTTTTTTCCCCTACCACCACATCGTCTAGTAGATGTTGTTCTTCAGTAATGGAACCATTACTATCATATGCATAACGATACACATCTTGATGTTCGAGGTCTTTGACAACGAGTGTTGTCAGTAATCCATAGGTATCGTATGTATAGCGATGACGCTCATAAACAACATGGTTGGCGTTTATTTTGCTGTATTCGGTAATCTGTCCATTTTTGTTGTACTTGTATCGATGTACGAAAAGCACCGTGCTGTCATCAAGATACTCGACTTTCTCAACGATTCGACCTCGTTTGTTGTAGCTATATGTGATTCGATTCACATAGGCTCGGCGGGGATGGAACTCTTCAATCATATGTCCATTGCAATCGTATTGATACTCTCCTACAATACTCTCTCGAAACGTATCTTGAGTGGCATCTAATACATAATTGATTTCCACTACTCGGCAAACTTTTCCTTGAAACGTTGGCATATCAATACCTCCCGCATATATATATTTGAACCACTTAATATAAAATGAATCCTACAATATTCAGTATTTCACGATGCAAAAATACATAAAAACTTTGGAGTGAGCAATTTTTTTTTCTTGGCTTCAAACCTCCTGTTCCTATTGATAGACTATTCCCAGAGGAGATGTATCCTCTTTGCAGCATCCAAGAAGCATCCAAGAACGTAATCTTACCAGAAAAGAGTTTCGGATTTTCTACCAGAGCTTAGGTCTGCAATCAAATACCAGTTTTCTACGATATAGGGTATGGGTCACATAGTGATTGCCATAAACCTCAATATCGTAGTTTATATATACTTTCTTCAGTTTATTCATAGGGCATAAGGCATAGAATTTATACCAGTGCAGCGAGCTACGCCAGTAGTATCTCATATCTCTCGTAATCTGTAGAGGGAAAGTCTTTCCTTGCAGGTCGATAGTATCCATTACCCAATGGTCCCCCTCGCTTTTATAGTTGTAAAGAATGAAGGGAATAGTATCACCATTTTTTGAAGTAAATGATAGTGAATGAAATACAATACCGGGGTCTTTTTCTGTTTGATAATAGGAACTGTCGCTAATATGGAATATCAGGTTATAAAGAAAACCATTTCCTATTGCAGGTACCCGATCTGCATCCAACTCATAACCGTGATATAACATTATTAAGACTGTATCATTATTAATGTGATAATCTGTGGGTGACCAACCTTTCTTGGACATAATATGAACAGGAGCACAACATGACCCTAGTAATGAAGATACCAGGAGTATAACAATAACGTTGATAATTACTTTCATTTTTAGCAGTTTATAATAGAAGATATCCTTTTTGAAAAGATAGGTTCTTTTTTTATCCAATAATATAGGGCGATACATTATTTCGATAATAGCCCCAATGACATCGCCTATCATCATTAAACATTTGCAAAACAACTAGAAGATATGGAATAGAAGACGAATACCGACTTGCAAAGATACAAAAAAATAACATAGCACGTTGTTCGTCTTATTTTAACAATGTTAGTTCTTTATGTATCTACTTTAGATGAGGACTGAATTCGACAATAGTATGCGGTAAAAAAAAGCACAGTCGCATTTACACGACCGTGCTTATCAATTTTCCACTCTTACAGAATGGGGAACGCCTAATTGTTATTTGGAAATATTGGGTTCCTCCAAGTGGAAATTATTCTTCTTATCGATAGCTTTGAGATAAAGAGCAAGAAGGAATGCTACTACACCGAAGCTGGCGAAGATGATCAGAGGAATAGTGTAATCGTAGGGGATGAAATCCTCATGGGCCATTTTAGCTGCGATAACAGCAGGATTGTTTTCGTTGCAGCTTTGAAGTACGTTACCAATCAACATAGGTACGAAGCACAGACCTACATTCTGTACCCAGAAGATCAAAGAGTAAGCACTACCAAGGTAGCGAGGATCCATTACTTTGGGAACACTGGGCCAAAGGGCTGCAGGAACCAATGCGAAGCTGATACCCAACACAACGATGGTCACATAAGCTACGAGACTGCTGTGGGTGGCAGGGAGTACGAAAGCAAACACAAGGTGGCAAATAATCAGGAGAAGAGCACCGAAAATGAGCATGGTGGCACCTTTACCTTTATTGTCAAGATAAGCACCGAGGAAAGGAGTGATAGCAGCAGCACCGATGGGGAACCAACGGAAGATGTTTGCAGCCTGAGTGGGAGTGATACCATCGAGGTTGCACTGGAGCATGTTGGCACCATAACGTTGGAATGGGAAGATTGCGCTGTAATAAAGTACGCAAAGGAGAGCGATAACCCAGAAGATCTGGCTGCTGAAGATAGTTCCAATATCAGAGATCTTGAATTCTTCTTCACTTGAAGCGGATTCTGCAGATTTAGCAGCAGCAAGCTGGTTGTCAAATTTCTTATCAAGAACACAGAATACTAAGAAGAAGATAAGACCGATGCAGAGAAGAGCGGTACAGAAAGCAACGGGAGCTACAACAGTGGGATTGCCAAAGAGGCTGGTACCCATCTTTTCTGCCAACAAGGGGCTGATAGAGAAGATAGCGAACACACCTACACGTGCGATAGCCATCTCAAGGCCCATAGCGAGAGCCATTTCTTTGCCTTCAAACCATTTAGCGATAGCACGAGAAACGGTGATACCGGCCATTTCACAGCCACAACCGAAAATCATGAAACCAGCAGCAGCAAGCTTGGCACTACCAGGCATTGCAGTCCACCAGGTGTTGAGCCACTCGTTCATACCTGTACCCTGGAACCAGTCGCTAATAGCAATGAATTTAATAACGGCACCTACAAGCATTAAAGATGCAGAGAGAGTACCAGTAAAACGGATACCCATCTTGTCGAGGATGATACCGGCAAGGATAAGGAAACCACACACGTTGAGAATGTATTCACCAGCAGCATAGGTACCGAAAGCTTTGGGAGTCCAACCTCTTTCAACTTCGATCATACCTTGCAGAGGCGACATAACATCTACAAACATGTAGCCGAAAAACATCATCAGAGCGATGAGGATCAACGCAGCCCAACGCGCAGCTGGGTTGTCGTTCAAGAATTTGTAAATTTTTTCTGCCATTTTTTTTTATAATTTATTGATTAATTATCGTAAACGATGGTTTGCAAAAATACGAAAAAAATAGGATTTGGCAATAATTTTATAAAAATATATAAAAACTATATGCAATTGATACACCAATAACAGATTTGGAATATATAAAGTAATACTTAAAAAAACATAGTATTAAACATTATGTTTATTTATTTTAAAAAAACAAACTATTTACTTTATAATATAGGAAACAAACAACCACTCTTGTCTGGAATTAATAGGACAAACTAGCACGACAGTGATGTGGAAAACGATCCGCTTATTGTTTATTTTTATATTTTTATCTATCCTAATTCACTGCTCTAAGCCCATACTTAGTCGGTAAACGTGCGCCATTGCCAGCAATCGACACAAAGCTCGGATTCGATAGCCTCCTCTATTTCATCAGGTAGGGATGGGAAGAAGTCGATGCCTGTACGGATCTCTATCTGATCGATGCTAACAACAAACTGCCGAGGCCCCTTGCTGCTGTTTTGATGGCGAACAAGGAAGGCAATTCCTTGTCGTTGGGATGGTGCATACACTACTTTGTAGAAATAGGAAGGTACAGCCACATTGTTACGACCTATAGATTTATGATCTGGCTCAATGATGGGGCCAGTGACTACATATACGCTATCGTAATCGCGTGCCCATTGACGTACTTGCATCTCAATCTTATTCCATATACCATCATTAAAACCAGCCGTTTGAGGGCTAATATTGCTCATATAAAACGATTCTCTCATAGCTGTTGTATCCCATTTCATGTCACCTGCAGGTGCAAGATGGCCTTTGGTGTACCCTGAACGTCGGTAGTCTTCAAAATGAGCCGATTTTGTATCTACCAAAGGATCTTGTACAAAGAAATCGGTACGTTGAGCATTTCCACGACTATGCTTGCCCGTGAGCATATATGCAACCCAACGTGCCTGTTCATATTCTTCGCTATATTCGAGAGTATAGGCTTTGTGGACTACCAATGCGTTCTTGTTGGTTATTGAAGGAAGAAGGCTTACCCCATCTTGCATCACTGCCTCATCATCTGACATTGGTGCGTAGAAACCATCAGTCTGCAAGTCCTTCGGGGTAGTTCCACATCCCAATTGAAAAAAGCAAACCAACACGGCTATTCCTATAATACGAATTCGAAATGCATGTTTTTTCATTCAACTATTTCTTTAATATTAATAATAAAAAACTTGATATACAACTATTACTACCAATCCCAACAATTTTCACAAAGAGTTTTTTCAATATGATTCTGAATCTTGCTAGGCATACGTGGAAAGAAGTCGATACCCGTGAGTTGCTCTAATTTGCGGACTGATATCACAAAGGTACGGATATCTTCATCACAACGACGATTGGGTAATAGAAAAGCTATAGCTTTTCCCATACATGGGCAATAGACAACTTTCCAGAAATATTCAGGAACACTCACATGGTTGCGTCCTATCGAAGGGAGTCCGGATCGAAGGACTGGGCCTGTATAGACATAAAGAGTATCGTACATCTTGGCCCATTGGCGTACCCTGTTTTCGACTCGGTTCCATGCACCATTGTTGAGGTCAGCAAGCTGAGGTGTTATATTACTGTAATAGTTCGACTCGTGCATGGCCACAGAGTCCCACTTCATATCGCCAGCAGGTACCATATGTCCGCGTGAATAACCCGACTTACGGTAGTCTTCAGCTGTAGCAGTACCTGTAACCACCATTGTATCCTCGTAAAACAGAGACTCACGCTTCCGATCACCTTGCACTCGCTCTCTAGTGAGCATATGGGCAGTCCAACGTGGCTGCTCGTGAACTTCACTATATTCCAGTGTGTATGCCTTATGAACCACCACAGACTGCCGTGATTGTGCTTTCGGTAAGCCGGGATCACCGCGATACTGTTGAGCACGACTAGCAAAGGTTAACAGCACAAAGACTATAACAACTACTATTTTCTTTATCATCACAATGGCATTAATATTGTTACAGACTTCGCAACCAGGATATTTCATCTACCCAACGATTTGGTTCTGGCGTCTCAAGAATGATTGGCATGTTATCAAAACGAGCATCATGCATAAACCGAGCAAAGAACGATGGGCCAATATATCCATTACCGAGGGTCTCATGCCTATCCACTCGACTCCCCGATGGCTTCTTGCTATCATTTAGATGAATGGCTTTCAAATATTTGAACCCAACCACCTGTCCAAACGAATCGAAAGTGAAATCGTAGCCCATGTCGGTAGAGATATCGTATCCGGCAGCCATCATATGACATGTATCTATACAGACTCCAACTCTACTTTTATCATCTACACCTTCAATGATTCTACTAATCTGCTCAAACTGCCACCCCACGCAGCTTCCTTGGCCTGCCGTATTCTCAATGACAACTGTAACGCCTTCTGTTTGACTAAGGGCCCAATTTATCTGTTGCGCAATCTGGTCGAGACAAGCCTCATCACTCATAGCATTAAGGTGTGCACCAGGATGAAAGTTGAGCATACAGAGACCCAACTGCTGTGCCCTACGCATCTCGTCGAGAAAAGCCTGTCTGGATTTCTCTAATGTCACAGGATCGGGACTACCCAAATTGATCAAATAGCTGTCGTGTGGCAATACATGAGACGTTTCAATACCAGAAAGGGCTAGACGCTCTTGAAACAAAGATATGCTCCGTTCATTAAGGGGCTTACTCACCCAAGTTTTCTGATTGCGGGTAAAAAGGGCAAAAGCATCAGCCTCAATTATTGTAGCAAAGCCGATGGCGTTTTCCACGCCACCGGCTGCACTAACATGAGCTCCAATATATTTCATAGAGTCACATATTTTCAATAGCCTTTTTGCAGATTACAAATCAAACAAATATATAATATCACAAAAAGACTATCATTGTATTATGCATTATTTCTTCAACAAGAAATTGATATCATCATTCAATCCATATTCCTTAGTGTTTTCCATAGAAGTGTAGAACACTTTCATCTTATTATCGCGACCTTGGAGCGAGAGTTTTCCTCCTTCAAGCACGAGTGCTGTAGCCTCACGTATGGCTGCCACAGTGGATTTGGGATTAACCATGATATACTCCTTCAGACGATCGTCGCGAGTCTCACCTCCATGTTTGGGATCGAAGAAATCCGTATAGTGAGGATTGATCTGGAAGGGGACAAGGCCCATACAGTCGAAAGAAGCTGGCATCACAATAGGCATATCGTTGGTAGTGCAGAGGGTAGGACCCGCCACATTGCTACCAGCGCTCCATCCCATATAAGGCATTCCGTCGAAAGCACGCTGACGGATAGCCTGCATGAGCCCTGTACGTTGAAGTTCGCGTACAAGATGGAAGGTATTGCCGCCGCCTACAGCCACACAGTCGGTATCATATACCGCATTGATGGGCAAAGCCTTATGATGAACGCTAGTGAGTTTAACACCGAAGGAGGCAAACACTTTGGCTACTTTTTCCTCATATGCATTATAAGATTTGTTGAGTCCGCCAGGTGCCAAGCTAACGCCAGCATAAGGGATAAAGAGCACACGTTTCACATTGTGACGCTCACAGAATTCTTTGATCATATCTTTACACCAACCAAGATAGTTCTCACCACGATTGGTGGAATTGCTGATAAGGAGAAGGTTTCTTTTCATGATAAATAATTTTGTTTTTTATTAATTTAAATGGGGTGGGCGTTGATCTAAATCACACACAGATACACCCACCACTGTAAAAATGCACGTTACTATTATGCGTCGATATTAGCATATGTGGCGTTCTTCTCGATGAACTCTCGACGAGGAGGCACATCGTCGCCCATTAGCATACTGAAAACAAGGTCAGCACTTGCAGCATTCTCAATAGTCACCTGACGCAGTTGGCGGTTTTCAGGATCCATGGTGGTTTCCCAAAGTTGTTCAGGGTTCATTTCACCAAGACCTTTGTAACGCTGCACGTGCAGCTTCTTCTCATCACCACCGCTGAGCTCATTGATTGCGTTGATACGATCTTCTTCCGTCCAACAATAAACGTTTTTCTTGCCTTTGCGAACCAAGTAGAGTGGGGGAGTAGCAAGATATACATAGCCGTTCTCTATCAGTTCGGGCATATAGCGGAAGAAGAAAGTGAGCATGAGAGTATCAATGTGAGAACCATCCACATCGGCATCGGTCATGATAATCACTTTATGATAACGCAGTTTCTCAAGATTGAGAGCCTGGCTATCTTCGGGTGTTCCCACGGATACGCCAAGGGCGGTATAGATATTTTTGATTTCTTCACTCTCAAATGCACGATGACGCTGAGCCTTCTCAACATTAAGTATCTTTCCACGAAGGGGCAATATGGCTTGGTAGCGACGGTCTCTACCCTGTTTAGCACTTCCGCCTGCAGAGTCACCCTCGACGAAGTATATTTCACACATACTAGGATCACCATCTTGACAATCTGCCAATTTGCCAGGCAATCCGCCAGTACTGAACACAGTACCACGCTGCACCATCTCACGAGCTTTACGTGCTGCATGACGAGCCGTAGCTGCAAGGATCACCTTGTCAACAATCTGTTTGGCCTCTTTGGGATGTTCTTCCAAATAGTTGGATAACATTTCACTTACGGCACTATCTACAGCACCTTTCACTTCGGTGTTACCCAGCTTAGTCTTAGTCTGTCCTTCAAACTGAGGTTCAGCCACTTTCACAGAGATAATAGCAGTGAGGCCTTCGCGGAAATCGTCGCCGGTAATATCAAACTTTAACTTGGACAGCATACCTTGCTTGTCGGCATATCCTTTAAGCGTACGGGTAAGTCCGCTACGGAAACCGGCAAGGTGGGTACCACCTTCATGCGTGTTAATATTGTTCACATAGGAATGCAGATTCTCACTAAAGGAAGTATTGTACTGCATCGATATCTCTATTGGGATTCCATTACGTTCACCTTCAATGCAGATAGGTTCGGGCATCAAAGTCTCTCGGTTTTGGTCCAAGTAGTTAATAAAGTCGTGCAAACCTTTCTCAGAGAAGAAATGATCGCTCTGAATCGTGCCGTCATCAAGCGGACGGAGGTCTTTAAGATTTAGTTCTATACCCTTGTTAAGATATGCCAGCTCACGCAGACGGTTCAAAAGGGTACTGTAATCGTATTCTGTTACCGTGAAGATTGTGGGATCGGGATGGAAGTGCACCAGGGTGCCACGTTGTTCGGTAGTTCCAACTTCTTTCACAGCATAAAGAGGCAGGCCACGGCTATATTCTTGACGATATTGTTTGCCATCGCGGTACACCTCCACTGTCATAGCATCACTAAGTGCATTCACACACGACACACCAACACCGTGAAGACCACCACTGACCTTGTAGCTACCTTTGTCGAACTTACCACCGGCATGAAGCACTGTCATTACCACTTCCAATGCAGAGCGGCCTTGTTTCTCATGCATATCCACAGGAATACCACGACCATTGTCGAGTACAGATATAGAATTATCTTCATGGATAGTAACATCAATCTTGTTACAATAGCCAGCCAACGCCTCATCAATAGAATTGTCAACTACTTCATACACTAGATGATGAAGACCACGGAAATTTACATCGCCAATATACATTGCGGGACGAACACGTACGGCCTCTAGACCTTCCAGAACGGTAATGTTACTTGAACTATAATCGCCGTTGGAGGCATTCTTTTGTTCTTCGCTCATTTTATATATATTTTATTGATTCCTTATTTTAAAACTTTGCAAAATTACGAAGAAAACTCCAATTGAACAACCCTTACATACAGGAGTTATCAACAAAAACACAAATAATGCAACAGCGGCCACAAAAAGGGGCTTCATTCCTTTTTGGCCGCTGTCTGTCGTTATGTTAAAAAATACGATAATGCTTTAGAAGGCATATTATGCTTCTTCGCCAAGAGCAATACGAGCACGTTTTCTTTCAATTTCGTCGAGAATAATTTTGCGAATACGCAAACTGCTAGGTGTAATCTCAAGGTATTCGTCTTCGCGAATATACTCCATAGCTTCTTCAAGAGAGAACTTAATGGCAGGTGTACAAGTGGATTTTTCATCGGCTGATTTTGTACGCATATTTGTAAGGTTCTTTGCCGTAACCACATTGATCACAATATCGTTACCCGGACGAAGGCTCTCACCGATCACTTCACCCGTATATACTTTTTCACCGGGTTCGATAAAGAAGGGGCCACGGTCTTGAAGTTTGCTGATACTATAGGCAGTAGCCTCACCAGTCTCTTTAGCGATAAGTGCGCCCATCTTATGATCGCCAATCTCACCCTTCCAAGGTTCGAAGCCATTAAGACGATGAGCAATAACAGCTTCGCCGTTGGTAGCAGTGAGGAGTGTGTTTCTCAAACCAATGATACCACGAGAGGGGATGGTGAATTCCAACTGAACGCGGTCGCCTTTGGTGTCGATAGTGCCCACCTCACCTTTGCGGCGAGTCACCACGTCAATCACCTTACTGCTGAATTCCTCGGGAACAAGAACTGTAAGCTGCTCTACGGGCTCGCATTTTTGTCCGTCAATCTCCTTGATAATTACCTTGGGCTGACCCACCTGAAGCTCATAGCCTTCACGACGCATGGTCTCGATCAATACAGAGAGATGCATGATACCGCGACCATACACCAGCAATGCATCGGGACTACCCGTTTCTTCGATGCGCATAGCAAGGTTTTTCTCCAACTCTTTAAACAGTCGGTCACGAAGATGGCGCGATGTCACAAATTTTCCTTCCTTGCCGAAGAAAGGACTGTTGTTGATAGTAAAGAGCATACTCATGGTAGGCTCGTCAACCTTGATAGGAGGCAATGGGTCGGGATTCTCGCTGTCGCAAACAGAATCGCCAATTTCGAAAGCCACATTCTTATCCAGGTCAAGCAGCATAGCACATATCTCACCAGCCTCGACAGGAGCCTTGGTGCGTTCTTTGCCCAAACCCTCAAAAGTATAGAGTTCCTTAATATGAGAACGTATCTGTTTGCCGTCGCGTTTCACTAAGCAGATAGGCTGTCCGGCAGTGAGTGTGCCACGATTGAGGCGGCCCACAGCAATACGACCCAAGTACGACGAATAATCAAGAGAAGAGATCATCATCTGAGTGTTGCCTTCTTCCACTTTGGGGGAGGGGATATGTTCGATGATGAGGTCCATCAAATAGGAAATATCTTCCGTCTGGTTACGCCAATCGTCGCTCATCCAGCCATTCTTTGCACTACCGTAGGCAGTAGGGAAGTCGAGCTGCTCGTTGGTGGCTCCCAGGTTGAACATCAAATCAAACACAGCTTCCTGCGTCAGCTCTGGATCGCAGTTGGGTTTGTCCACCTTGTTCACAACCACGATAGGTTTCAAGCCCAACTCAACTGCTTTCTGCAACACAAAACGAGTCTGAGGCATAGGACCCTCAAAAGCATCGACCACGAGCAATACGCCGTCGGCCATATTGAGTACACGCTCCACCTCACCACCAAAGTCGCTATGGCCTGGAGTATCGATAATATTTATCTTATGTCCTTTGTAGCGAACCGATACATTTTTGGAAAGAATAGTGATACCGCGTTCGCGTTCAAGGTCGTTATTGTCGAGAATAAGATCGCCTGTTTCTTGATTATCGCGAAACATCTTCACCTGATGAAGCATGCGGTCAACGAGAGTAGTTTTGCCGTGGTCAACGTGAGCAATAATGGCAATATTACGAATCATAGTGCTTGTCAGCTTTATTAGTTATTATCTATTAAAAAACATGCAAAAGTAAACAAAAAAATCCATACAACAAGGAAAAACTTTTCACCTTACTGTATATCAAAAGGCTATAAATAAGAAACTCGTTGACAATCTATATTCATGTCAACGAGTTTTGTAGAAAATCAAGTGATCCTGGCACTATGCCGAAGTGTGTTTTTGCCCTACTTCTTTTTTAGAATAAATAAATCAAACGCAGCACCGTGCGAGTCAATTTGGCCGAGGCTGAGGCAAACTTAGGATCCATATCGAGTAGAAAATCATCTTCCAGAACGAACTTACCCATGCGAATTCCACCCCCCCAATGCCAGCCCAAATTGTCAAATGCAGGGTAACCATATTCAGCAAGGAAAGGTTCCACTGCACCTACAAGATGTATTTTCTTACTGTAGTAGCAACCCGCAAAGATATGGAAATCCATGGAGCTCATTGGTGCAAAGCTATATTTCACACTCATCGGCATCGTAACATACTGTTGTGAATATGGGATATAAGACGCTAATGGGTTGGCAGGATCTATCAAATACATAGGCTGGTAAGATAGGGAGGGAGTGAGATACAAAGCCCATCTATTGTTCCAATTCCATTGCAAGGTGGCGCTCAGTTCCACACCCGATCTGCTATTGGATACCACATGGCTTTGGGGATATCTCATAGTCGCTTGACTCCAACCTAATCCAAGTCCAAAATCCAAGGCACGCACTTTGTCGCTATGTATAGGTGCCACTTTGCCGCTTTGCTGCACTTCGCCTTCTGCACAGTGGGCCACCAAGCGTCCAATGTAGTTGCACACCATCTCCATGCCTTCATAATCTATCAAATCGGCATCGTCTTCAGGCTTATGATAGGGCGATTTCAACCCAGTGGTTACAGCGAGAGTAGCTATACCCTTAGCGGCAAAAGGTTGGGTGTCTGTGGCCGTAAAAAAAGAGTTCTCATAGTCTTTAAGTTTCACATTGATGCCACAGCTCTTGGCCAACTGTCGCATCCACCCATCGGTCTTGTCGAGTGTAGATACCCCTTCCAAGGTGAGACACCCCGAAGCCTTATACCATCCCACCATGTCGAGACTCAGCATCAACACCACATTGGTATTTATTCGCTGCAGCTTGCCAGCAAGGTCCGTGCTGCCATATAGTCCCAATTCTTCGGCATCAAAGGCAGCAATGATAACAGATCGTTTGATCTGACTGCGGTCCATGGCCAACAGCATTCGAGTCACTTCCACCAAGGCGGCGCTGCCCGAAGCATTGTCGTCGGCACCATTGCATACGCGATCGGCTTTCATTCCGATATGGTCATAGTGTGCACCTACTACGATATATTCATTCTTGAGCACAGGATCGCTGCCTTCAATAACCCCTACAATATTACAATAGTTATGGCCCATAACAGTGAATGGCCATTCCCATTCATCGAGAAACGGGTCGAGGCCCATATCCTCATATTGCTCCTGCAAATATTGTGCAGCTTTGGCAGCTTCTGGGCTCCCTGCTTCTCGACCTCTCATCTCGTCGGAAGCCAAATAATAAACATGATTCTTAAGGCGTGTCTGCAAGTCACTCTGGGCCATTGCCGAGAGTGCGAGCATCAAGAAGAGGAAAGAAAGAAAAAAACGTTTCATACTGATCGTTATATATTATGGAATCGTGGCTGCAAGAGGAATCGTTCATCAACAATCACCCACTATAGGCACTCTGTTATTGAAGCAACACCATTGACAATTGATCTACAGACTGTCAAAACTCTCTAATGGTTCTGCAGCTCATTGTAGATGGAGGCCAATTCGGCATACTCTTCTACGCCACGGTCTATGGTGCTGGCCACTGCTTCGGGTGTCACCTTCTTGATAAATTTAGCAGGCACACCTCCCCACAGCTCGTATGAGCCTATCACGGTGTTGCTAAGCACAAGGGCCTGTGCTGCCACCATGGCACCCTCGCCAACCACGGCACCGTCCAGAACGGTAGAACCCATACCTATCAGCACATGATTGCCTATTGTAGCGCCATGAACTATGGCATTGTGACCAATAGTCACACTGTCGCCTATCGTCACCTTATGAGCGTCGTCAACATGCACTACGGCACAATCTTGAATATTTACCTTATTGCCAATCGTGATGGAATTCTCATCGCCTCTCAACACAGCGCTGAACCACACCGAACACTGGTCGCCCAAGGTGACATCGCCTATCAACGCAGCATTCTCTGCCACAAACGAACCTTCACCTATGTGAGGCATCTTATCTTTGAATGGATAGATAATCATAGTTCAATTATTTTTTCATTATTTCCTAATAGGACACTGAGCCTCTCTCTCATTTACTCATGGATACCACAACCTTAGTGATGCGCACATCCTTTATCGGACGATCGTTGGCATCGGTAACCATAAACTGAATCTTGTTTACCACATCCATACCTTCCACCACCTCGCCAAACACGGTGTAACTGCCATCAAGATGGGGAGTTCCGGGATGTTGACGATAGTATTCTCTAACCGTGGCATCCATATGCAGTCCATTACGGGCATACATCACACTGTCGGCTCTATTCAACAACGAGTCGGTAGGGTAGGTGCGACCACATACGATGTAAAACTGGTGACTCGAACTTTCCTTGTCGGGATTCACATCGTCGCTCTCCCGAGCAGCCGCCAAAGCACCTTGCTTATGGAAATGGCGAGGATAGAGAAATTCAGGAGCGATAGTCTTCTCCGGACTCTCATCACCAATAAAAGCACTCGGAGCAGCATGTTTGCTGGTAGGATCGCCCGACTGTATCATAAAGTCTTTAATCACACGATGGAAGAGTAGCGAATCGAAATATCCACTCTGGGCTTGAGCAATGAAATTGTCACGATGCAATGGGGTATCATCATACAGCCACACTGTGATATCGCCTTCGGTGGTAGTGATCGTTACAGTGGTCGAATCCGCAACCACGCCGGTTTGCTGGGTAGTCTGCGTACAGCTCATGGCCATCACACACACCACAGAGAGCATTAAAGGGAATATTTTACTCATAGTGGCCATTAATCAATCCAACCCATGCTGGGTGTTACTTCGAAATAGTTGTCTTCAAGAAGGTCAAGTGTAAACACCGTATCGAGCAAATGGAAACCGCCAACGGCACGGTAACCTTCGGCAGCCACTTGCAGTTTGGTGCAATTATCGCGGGCCACCTCTTTCTTAATACTTCCGTAGGCGAACTCATGGGGTACCCCGTCTATGATTACTGTATCATATTGATTGGGGCAGCTACGCCATTTACCGTTATTGGCCGTATCGTTGATCTTTTCATAAACCAAGAAGAAATCGCTTTGAAGCTCCGTGTTGTCGTAGCGGTAGTTGATAGTGTAGGTCGTTTTGTCATGGTTGCAAGCAGCAAGAAGCCACATCGAGGCTAAAAGCATGGTGATAGTGCAAATTCGTTTCATTTTTTTTTGCTGTTATTATTGAAAAACGATACCGACAAGAGTAATTATCGTTGTATATCGTGTTTTGCAACAGGTTACAACATCAACTCCTCAAACTGTCGGATTGCAAAAATACACAAAAAGATGAATATATATGTATCAAAATACAAATTCAATAGCAAGAAGTCTATGTTTTTTGTTTCAATGTCGAAAAATATTGCTACTTTTGCAAACCGAAATATAAATGTATGCTTATGCGAAAAATTTATTCTTTATTAGTGTTAGCGTTGATGGCCTTGAGCCTTTCCGCACAAGGAACATCCAAGAACGTACTCTTTATCGGCAACAGCTATACCGATGTCAACAACTTGCCACTGCTCGTACAGCAGGTAGCACAGAGCATGGGCGATGATCTCACCTATCAGTCCAACACGCCCGGAGGCTGTACCTTCATGCAGCATTGCACAAACCAGTCCATGAACCTGATACAGCAAGGCGGTTGGGATGTAGTGGTACTCCAGGAACAGAGCCAGTATCCATCATTCCCCGACAACCAGGTGCAGAACGAGGTCTTCCCCTATGCAGCGCAGCTTGTGCAGGCCGTGTATGCAAACAACCCCGGTGGTGAAGCCATGTTCTATATGACCTGGGGACGCAAATACGGCGATTCTCAAAATGCCATCTATTTCCCAGTGCTCGGCTCTTACGAAGGCATGGACAGTATGCTCTACGAGCGCTACATGTATATGGCTCGTACCAACGATGCTTCCGTCAGCCCCGTAGGCCGCGTATGGCGTTATCTGCGCACCAACAACCCCAGCATCGAGCTCTATCAGTCCGACAACAGCCACCCCTCTCTGGCCGGCTCTTATGCTGCCGCTTGCTGCTTCTATACCATGATCTTCAAACGCAACCCTGAGCTGATCACCTTCCGTAGCACGCTCGACGAGGCCACGGCCGCTACCATCCGCGCCGCCGTTCGCACCGTGGTGTTCGACAACCTCTCTTTCTGGGAGCGTCAAACGCAAACCGAACCCCAAGGTGTTAGTGTCACCATCAGCGACATCACTGCCACCACCGCTACTGCTTCGTTCCACATGCTCGATGGTTGCACATCCTATACCTACCTTATGAGTGACGAAGGTGGTCTCGACCAATGGGTTGCCATGATGGGTGTAGGCATACCTCAACTGGTAGATATGTGGGGCATCACCAAGACGGCCGATTTTGTTCAGACCTATAGTGGCAGCGACCTACAACCTGCCACCAACTACATCATCTATGTCAACGTGCATGGAACCATCGACACCATGCTCCAGTTCCCATTCTCCACTCTCTCACAAGGCACTTCCGACCCCAGCGTCATCACCATCAACGTTACTGTCACCTCCGACACTTCGGCTCTCGTTGTATGCACACCCAACGCCGCCACCTCAATGTTTATTGATCTCGTGATGGAACGTGAAGCTTTCGACCGTATGGGTCGCGACTCAGCCATCCTTATAATAAAGGACTATCCTTACATTCAATACCAAACCGACACATGGGAATGGCTCACCCTCAATCGTGGCACAGCCTACTATGCCTTGGCTATGGGACAGAATGCAGAAGGCGAATGGGGCGAACTGGCCATGATGCCATTCAATACCACTGCCGATATCGACAATCTCGATCTTCATTTCGATATCTCAATCTATCCCAACCCCGCCAATGGTCACACCACATTGTCCCTGAACAATGTGGGCCGATCCAATATCTTAGTGACCGACCTACATGGCCGCATTGTAATTTCCTATCAGGTGGAGGGAGATCAAGTACAGTTGCCTCTCAACAATCTCACAACGGGTATCTATCTGGTTCGAGTAGTTACCGATCAAGGTAGCCGCACCGCTAAGCTAGTGATTCGATAATCGATTTTCGAACATAAACAACAAGAAAGCCCACCTTTACAAAGGCGGGCTTTTTTTGGGGTACATTTAGCACTAGCATTAGCTAATAGGGAAAGTTCTAAGTAAATCCCAATAGCATGAATAACATAGACTAAGGCAAGTAAATCCATTGCAAGGTGAAATTTAAAGGAATCCGTTGGCAAACATCCGGTCTGACGAACTGGATAAAACAACTTACCATACATCGTGGGATGAGAAAGCACAAAACCACCGCATACGGAACCGCTTATACGGTTGTATGGATGGTCGGCACATGTGAAAGTAGGAGGCACATGTCTTTGATAATTAGCATTCACAACCCTCCCGTTTTGTATGATATTCATTCGTTTTTCGAAAAACAAAGGCTATAATTTTCAAATAGGCAACATGAAAACAGACATTTTTCAAACGGCATATTTGCTGCGTTATGAATAGATAACACTTGTCCTTTAGACAATTAGAAAACCATTATTAAATTGACGATATCAGTTCATTAATCGTTGCTTCACAAACTATTACAAATGACCTTCGCGACTCTGCTGAGGCTCTTCGTTGTCGAAGAGATGTTCGTTGGTCTCTTCTTGGGGATGTATGCCGTGGCCATCGAAAGGGTTGTATCCTTGGTTACGTAGAGATTCCTCCTTGGCATTGATATAATAATGTCCCCAGTTGTTGTCGAAAGGCTGAGTGCGGCGAGAAGTTAGAAAGAGTATTATTGGTATGCCAATGGGGGGGAATACAAGCGAGAGCAGCCATAAGCCGCTTTGACCCATGTCGTGCAGACGACGGGTGATGGCACCAAGCATGGGACACAGCAAGGCAAGGATAGAGATTGATAGCAAAGGGCTAAAAAATCGGATCGCAGCAATATCGGAAAACCGGTGCGAGAAGTCATCAAATGCCAACATGTCAATGCCCTTGGTAATTGCAAAAATAATGAGGCACATTATGCCGAAATTTACGTAACGAGGTCTACGTAAGCGCCCTGAAAAAACAAAATACTCAGATACGCAGACTTTGAAAGCAACCCACAACTTATTCATAGTAACACCTATTTCAATACGTTATAATAATATAAACAACAACTCGGCCGTTTAATACAAATATGCAAATATACTATATATTTTGTTAATTTCAGTTTTTTTGAGAGATTGATTGATCAAAGACACCATCCGTGATTGACAGATGTCGTCACAATAGAATTTTTTGTGCGATTGCTAGACTGAGATTGGTCAGTTTAAGACCAAGCACCTGTTGCATGCCCGAACAAAGATATTATTTTCTCTTCACCAATCATTAATTGATTAATCTTATACAATAGTATTATATATTGTAGGCCGTTTTTTGAATATTCAGAGACAGCTAATGAATGATTGAGCTAGAAATGAGAGCTTCTAATTGATTATTTTCAAGTGGATAAGATTTTTTTTTTGGTTGTTTCAATTATTATGTATTATTTTGCAATCGCAATGAGGGTTCAAAATGCCCCATTTTTTAAATGTTTTTGAATTAAAAATAGAAAAATATAATATAATGAAAAACCTTGTTATTGTTGAGTCTCCGGCCAAGGCCAAGACTATAGAAAAATTTCTGGGCAAAGACTACGAGGTGAAGTCGAGCTATGGCCACATACGCGACCTGGCAAAGAATGAGATGAGTATCGATATCGACGAAAACTACGAGCCTTTGTATGAAATAACGGAAGACAAGCAGAAACTTGTGGCCGAGTTGAAAAAAGCTGTGGCAAAAGCCGACACCGTGTGGTTGGCATCCGATGAGGACCGTGAGGGAGAAGCTATCGCATGGCACCTTCACGAGACGTTGAAACTGAACGAGGCTTCAACCAAGCGTATCGTTTTTAACGAGATTACCAAGGGCGCCATCCTCAACGCGATCGAAAATCCCCGCTCCATCGACATGAACCTAGTGGATGCACAGCAAGCACGTCGCGTGTTGGATCGTCTGGTGGGCTACGAAATCAGCCCCATACTTTGGGCCAAAATCAAGCCAGCCCTCAGCGCAGGGCGTGTACAGAGTGTGGCCGTTCGCCTCATCGTGGAACGAGAGGACGAGATACGAGCCTTCAACAGTCAGACCTATTTCCGCGTGATAGCTCAGTTTACCACTGACGATGGCAAGCGTATCTCTGCCGAGCTGAATCATCGCTTCGACACAGAGGAAGAGACGATGGCTTTCTTACAAAAGCTCACAGGCGCACAGTTCATGGTGGAAAACGTAGAAACACGTCCTTCGCACCGTCAGCCAGCACCTCCTTTCACCACCAGTACGCTGCAGCAGGAGGCTGGCCGTAAGTTGGGATTTAGCGTGGCTCGAACCATGCAAATAGCCCAGCAGCTTTACGAGTCGGGATTTATCACCTATATGCGTACC
>JAZUDW010000114.1:0-18233 GCA_045639845.1 Bacteroidales bacterium | reverse complement strand
GAGCTCATCACCTACGGTGGCAACGGTGCCGTATTCCAAAACTGGGCCCAGTACCGCCTCGTGATGAAATATCTCTCCGAGATGACCGACGAGCAGACCCTCGTGATGTATTCCGGCCATCCCATGGGACTCTACCCCTCGCACAAAGATGCACCCCGCGTTGTTGTCACCAACGGTATGATGATACCCAACTATAGCAAACCCGACGATTGGGAGCGCTACAATGCACTTGGTGTTACCCAGTACGGCCAGATGACCGCAGGCAGCTACATGTACATCGGACCCCAAGGTATCGTTCACGGCACCACCATCACCGTGCTCAACGCAGCCCGCAAACTGGGCGGTGGCACCGCTGGCAAACTCTTCATCACCGCCGGTCTCGGTGGCATGAGCGGCGCACAGCCCAAAGCTGGCGACATCGCAGGCGTTGTATCCATCACTGCCGAAATCAACCCCGCAGCCACCCAGAAACGCTACGAGCAAGGCTGGGTTGACGAAGTACACGCCAATCTCGACGAACTCTTCGCAGCCGTAAACAAAGCCCGCGAGGCTAAGATAGCTCGCAGCTTCGCCTACCAAGGCAACGTGGTTGACCTTTGGGAATACTGTGCCGAAAAAGGCATCAAAGTTGATCTCGGTTCCGACCAGACCTCTCTCCACAATCCTTGGGCTGGTGGTTACTATCCCGTAGGCGTAAGCTTCGAGGACTCCAAGGTTATGATGGCCGAACAGCCCGAACTCTTCCGCGAAAAGGTACAGGAGTCGCTCCGTCGCCACGTGGCTGCAGTCAACAAACTCACTGCACAAGGCATGTATTTCTTCGACTACGGCAACGCCTTCCTCCTCGAAAGCAGCCGTGCCGGTGCCGACATCTGGAATGCCGACCACACCGCCTTCCGCTATCCCTCCTACGTACAAGATATCATGGGTCCCATGTGCTTCGACTACGGCTTCGGCCCCTTCCGCTGGGTATGCACCAGCGGCAAACCCGAGGACCTCGACAAATCCGATGAGATCGCAATGGAAGTACTGGCCGAAATCGCTGCCAACTCTCCTGCCGAGATCCAGCAGCAGATGCACGACAACATCCAGTGGATCAAAGGCGCCAAAGAGAACAAACTCGTGGTAGGCTCCCAAGCCCGTATACTCTATGCCGATTGCGAAGGCCGCACCAAGATCGCCGCTCGTTTCAACGAGGCCATTCGCAAAGGCGAGATCAGCGCACCCATCGTACTCGGCCGCGACCACCACGATGTATCCGGTACCGACTCCCCCTTCCGTGAAACCAGCAATATCTACGACGGTTCCAACCGTTGTGCCGATATGGCCGTACAGAATGTTATCGGCGATTCCTTCCGCGGTGCCACCTGGGTATCTATCCACAATGGTGGTGGCGTAGGTTGGGGCGAAGTGATGAATGGCGGCTTCGGCATGGTGCTTGAAGGCACCGACGACTGCGACCGTCGCCTCCGCAACATGCTCTTCTGGGATGTGAACAACGGTATCAGCCGTCGCAGCTGGGCCCGCAACGAAGGTGCCATGTTCGCCATCCAGCGTGCTATGGATGCATGCCCACAACTCAAAGTGACAATGCCTCAGCTCGTGGACGACAACATCCTCGAAGGTCTCTTCTAAGTCACAGACACTACCCCACCCTCACGGAGGGGTAGCTTCATCCATAATTTGAAAGAGTGCCGTCGGTTCCGACGGCACTCTTTTCTTTTTCATTTACTTATATTGCTGACTGCAGAAAACACGTTACGCGCGTATGCCTGTGCACGCAAGCCCTGGAAAACAGAATTTGCCCAATTTTGCATTGATTCCGCATGAGGGACATATCAATTCAAGAGCAAGTTCTTGATACCCAGCTCCGCACTCTGGACATATATATTTCATAACTTATTAATTATTTAGTCGCGTTCATACTAGCATCGCTTTCAGAAGGTGTAATAATAACCACCATTCCTGAATGGACATGTTCCTTCAGTTTTGCCACATCGTTATTGTTCAATCGAATGCAGCCTTCGGTGGCTCGAGTTCCTATCGACTCAGGGAGGTGCGTACCATGAATACCGATACCTTTATGCCCAGGAGTCTCTAACCTAATAAAATAAGGGCCATAAGCACTATCAATTTCACCTTTACCATCCTTGAAAGCATGGGTCCAACCAGAAGCATCTTGGATTTCGGAGATATGGAATACACCTTCTGGAGTTTTCATATCACCTTGCTTTTGCTTATTCCCAAAACTTTTACCACATGCTATTGGGAATGAGTCCAACACTACACCCTTGTAATCAATCCGCCTCAACGACATATCCTCTTTGCTTATTAATAAAAAAGAAGCATTACGAATCATCGCAAGCTGATTGTCATACCAATTCTGCAGACAGAAGAATCCGATATATGGTGCAACAATTACTATGAGCAACAATGCATAAAGGAATTTCTTCTTCATCGTCACTAGTCTGTATAACGTACATAAACATCAACGCCATCATGACCCCAGTCCTGCAAAGTCAATGTGCCGTCCACCATGTATCCTTGTGCAGGAGCCGCTTGCTCTCCTCTCAATTCTGGCGTTCCTGTTTCATCATCAAATATAAAGTATAGCAACCTCCTTTCGCCACTTCTCACATTCTGAATAATCACTGCAAGATCAGTATATTTTGAATGTCTGTTGTATTTTCTTGATCGGTAAACAGTATTGCTCTTAGATGCCTTATCTTTACAGAAAACCTGCCATTGTTCAGCATTGTTTAGGTCTGGATCCATATTATGCTCTGCGATCTGTTCCACTGTTATTTTTCCACAATAATTGTGCGATTTTAGATAATCCAAAAGCGCACGACGATAACGACTTTCATCGAGCATTTCCATAGCCTCGCTATTTCCAAACACTCCATTCAGTCTAAAGAAGTCCTCTTGGGGCAGAAGATACTGGTATGCCATATAGCCTTCAACTACCCTGTCTATTATCACTTTCCCTCTGGCATCTTTAGGAGCCACTTTGCCGTAGAAATAGTTTCCAGGCACCGAGTCGTACACAATCACCTCTGTTCCATAACCGAACGACTCCAATTTATTATATTCTACATCAAAGTCTGCGGACGACCTCATCCTCACACTATTTGCAAAAGTATAGTATCTCGGTGCTTCTGCGTCACGCTTTTGTGGGAGATAAATATTAGTATAATAGAATAAGCCCCCACCCGCAACACCTATCAATAATAGAACAACAATCAACCACGTAATCAGAGGATTATTTGACTCTTCTACAGAAGACACGTTTTCTTGATTCGACAGAGTAGATTGCGTCTCAATAGCAGGTTGAGTCTCTGCCGTATTATTGCATTCGGAATGTTCTGCGACTCTTTCCTCAGACTTTTCATGTGCTAAATGACTAGAACTATTACTGATTTCGCCATTTAATCGCATTGTCACTCCTATGTTATTGAGTTTTTCCCCAAAGACAGCATATGCACTATTCTTTCTTTCGACGATACCCTCTTGTTGTAACCTTTTGATTTCAGCCTTTAACCTTTTATTAATATTAATCTGCACTAACAGCAAGGCTATACTTGCTATTGTAGCGATTACCCAATAAATTGTAGATCTCCAAGAACAACACAAAGATAAAATAACCAAACCCAAGAGAACCCCTGCAATTGTCCACCACATCCACATTCTTCCTTCTCTTTCTTTTAATTCGGATCTTTTCTGACTCAATTGGGTATTATCTTCCGTGGGTGGCGTTGTATGAACAAAGCCGTTTCCAGCATTGATTGAGGCTTCGTATTTTTTGTTGTTGTAATAATACCATAAATGCCAAAAAGGAACATATATCAAGTCAATCGAATCAATAGAAACACTAGAAATATGGAAATCGCATGCAGACATTGATTCATTGTAATGTCCCATATTAGATGCGTTTCCCCTCACTTCACCCCAAATTGAAGGATAAATGGTGTCCATAATCTCACTATCATTAGGTTTTCTAAACTCAAAACTCTCATTGGGATAATCGTCAATATGAGGCAAACTATCTTTCAATTCTCCTTTAAAGACTTGACTCTGGCTTCTAAAAATAGTTCTATTTTGTGATCCATTTGCACTAACTGCAGCTGCTGCAAAACCACCACAACTTCCATTAGCAGATCTATTTATTGTTTCATATACCGTGCGAGACCCTTTTACACGTCCATTGTAATCGTATTCTTGTTCTTGATGAGATTCTTGGTGGGAGAATGTAGCATTCCAATTTGCATTCCAATTTACACCCAGAAGATATACTGGCACATAACTCTTTTCTACCTTTACGTCTTTTAGAGAAGAAAAGATGTCTTGTGGGACATCATCAACATTGATTAAATAATCGATAAAGGCTATTTTTAAGGAAACATCCTCTTGAGGGATTAAATGCGCAGTTTTGCGAATTGTGTTATCGTTGCTTTGAAGCAATGCAATTCGCTCTACCTGTGTGCCTTCCACTTCCTCTATCGAATATCGGGTTCCGCACGAACGGCAGAAGTAGAATCCTGCACCTTTTATAATTTCAGAGCTTCCGCAATTTTTACATTCTATTGATTCCATGCTGAATTAATTGATTTTTGATACAGATTTGGCTATTATAAGTAGTAGCACCTCAAACGCCAACAATACTATTGTCAGCAAGAAGCACCAATTGTCGGTAATCACGGGAGGCATTACACATCCCAGAATCAGCTGAACGAGGCCGACAACTGCCATAACAAAAGGCAAGGATACCCTGAAGCCCATCTTTAGCGCATCAGAAGTCGAGAAGATTGTCAGAATAGTCGTAATCGCAATAACTGCGGTATTGACTGCCATATTGAACAGTGGATAAACGCTCATCGTCAGTCCTACGATGACATTCACTATTATGAACAATATCCCTATGGTGAGAATGGTCTTTTTCATAAGCTGCTATTTCTTTTTGTTATGGGGAATTGGTGGTGGCGGCGGTGTGGTTGATTCTACTAAGGACGCAAGTTCTGACACATCAGATATGGCCATCCAATCTTTCATTCCGTTGGTCCACACCAATGTATCTGCATCTGCCTTTCCGCTTTTAATCATATTTGAAATCTGCTTGATAGTCTTGCCAGCGACCTGCTTGCCATCCAGAAATACATGATACGTCTTCTTGGGAATAGGTGGTGTTTCGGGGTCTGTATTCATTAATTGGCCTGCCATATTGCCGACAAAGCCCCCCATAGCCATGCCTACGCCCATGCCTGCGCCAGCACCAGCAACGCCGGATCCGTTTGCTGCGGCTTTCTCCATTATATCGAAGCTGCGTTCCATCTGATACACCCCAAGACCATTGATACTAAGTCTTGCATTTGTATCCTTAGCCGCTTTCAACTTAATCACGCTGGAGTCATTCTCGGGAACGTTGATGGACATAATGGAGAACTCTACGATTGAAACACCATATTTTGCAAAGTGCTTGTTCAGCTGCTCTTCGCAAGTCTCGGACAGTTCGATAAGATGCGTAGCAATGTCCAAGATAGAGCATTTCTCCTCAATAATAAACTTAGCCAGCAGGTTGTTAAGATACGAAATCAGTTTGCCTTTGAAATACTGGTCGATCTGCTCAGAGGAAAAAGAGGCCATGCTGCCTATCAGCGTCTCGAGGAACTTCCTAGGGTCAACCACTTTCACTCCATATTGTCCATGAGCTCGCACGGGCACAATTATCTTATATTGCGGATCCTCTATCTGGATGGGTTGCGGAGTACCCCATGCAAGGTTGAGTTTGGAGATAAGGCTCACAAACCATACATCGGCCTTGAAAGGCGATTTTCCTCCAAACGGAAGGTTCACAACATTGTTCAGTATCGGTATGTTTTCAGATACTATAGTATGCGTTCCAGCGGAGAACTGATCGCAAATAGAACCACCTTTAACGAAAAATGCCACTTGCGATGGATAAACCACAAGTTGAGACCCCAATCTGATGTCATCCTTAGGGTATCTTTCGCATAAGATACCATCTTTGGTTTCACAATTTACTACATCAACTACTGCCATAGATTATTTTTTCTCTTTTTCCATCACAAAAAAACCAAATGCGTCTTGAATCTCGTTTAAAGTTTTATAGGGATTAATAACGCATTCTTTGTCAAATCCAACCATATCATTCATCCACCCTTCATCGATTTTTCTAATTCGAAAACCTTCTCTTTCGTAGATTATGGCATTAGGATGATTGACTTTTTGAAACTTATTTGCTAAAAGAGCCTTTTCGGTGATTTGATTCATATCGTCCCCCTTAAATTCGTGTCGGGCGCAACTTTTTTTCGAACTTTGGCCCGAAGTTGCGGTAAATTTGACAAAATGCAAGAAAGTGGAGCCATCCATCCGAACCGTTATTTCAACGTGTAGGGTCTGGACTGCCTGTAAATACAAAATAAGGTTAGTGAATTGCTCCACTGAACCGTATAAATATGCAACAAGCATATATACAACACAATGGAGACTTACATTCAAACCATTATTCCGGTATTTACATTAGTGAATGGTCCAGATTCACACGTTTGGAATAAGGCACAAATGCGTCTTTCTCAGCCGCTCTTTTTCTCGCAGAACGGCGGTGCAAAGGTACAATATTATTTTTGATTGGAGAAAAAAAAAGATGATCCAAAGACATAAAAAAACATCAAGTATCAAATAGCGAGGCGAAACAATGAGTGTTTGTAGCCTTCTACAGGACATTAATGACCATTAATTATGGAAACTCTTTATGCGGCTAACGCTCATTGGGGACCCATTGGGCTATGGATAGTAGTTAAGTGATGAAAAAAAATAACTTGAGACAATGATTCATTTTTTATATGCTTTAGCTCATCTTGTCGGCCATATAGACCATTTTGCCTGCAAGTCCCCACTTGCAGGCAAAATGGTCAAAGATTCACCGGACCTTTTCGTCATCAGTCGTGTAGATTGTTCTCCGCTTTGCTTCACTCTGTTCGCAATCTCTTCGAGAACGCTATCGAGCTTCACTGAAGCCTGTTCTCCGCTTTGCTTCGCTTTGCTTGCAATCTCTTCGAGAACGCTATCGAGCTTCACTGAAGCCTGTTCTCCGCTTTGCTTCACTCTGTTCGCAATCTCTTCGAGAACGCTATCGAGCTTCACTGAAGCTCTTCATACTCCAGCTTCTCAATGTAAAAATAGATCGACAATCTCAGCCAAATCATATCAATTAATTTTTCATCATCACTAAGAGCAAGAACGTAATATCATGGCATGAAACGATGATATCATGCCATGATATGATCGTCTCATGGCATGATACCATCATATCATGCCGCATACTGCCTATAGGAGCATGCTGCTACAGCTATCGCAGCATGCTGCAGAGGTTATAACAGCATTCTACTATGGCTTGACAACCTCGCGCCTCTTCTGCTAGAGGGATGGTGATAGATGTGGAAGGGAGTGGACATAGGATTTGGAACCTTCGCTGTGGGTTCGATGAGTTTCTGTTATGATTCCGCACAGGCTACGTTGGGACCATAATACGAACGAACAACGGACGGCGGGATAGTGGCATAAGAGCGAAGGGAGAACACTTCTACGGAATTGCCGATAGACTGTTCTCCCTTCGATCAATAGGGGTCTTGCCAAGACTTATGCGAGTTAGGCAAGCCGATCGAGACAGGTATTACTCTTTGACCACAAGCCGAACAAGGTGTATCTGACGGTTGGCGTCGAAAACCTTCAGCAGGTAGGTGCCCGAGGGAAGGCCGATGAGGCTGATGCGACCGTCGGCAGGACGGGCGGCCGATACCTGCCGGCCCATGAGATCATATACATATACCTCTTCGATAGGAGTCTGGCACTGCAGAGTCACATGATCGCGAGCGGGGTTGGGATAAACCACCAGCGATGACGATGCTGCCGATTCGATACCTACATATTGTACATCGAGAATGAGAACTACCACACTATCGCACCCTTCCTCGGAGGTGAACGTATGCTGATAGCGGCCGCTTTGAGTGAGAATCTGACCAGCAAACTCATAACTGTTGATGGCATTCACCTCGATCGTATCTTTGGTGCGATAGTTGAGGGTAAGCTGGAGGTAGGTAATGCTGTCGCAGCCGTAGCTATCCGTAGAGCTTTGTTCATACAGGCCCGACAAGGTGTATTGATGGTTGTTCCAAACATAGCTGTCGCACGTTGCAACCACAAGGGTATCGAGCTGATGGACGGGAGCTATCTGATAGGCCTGGTATTGATAGTGATAATCATCGATAGGCACAATAACATAGTCACTGCCAGGCTGCATGGTATTTACCACCGCGCCTTGGAAGACATAGTCGCTGCCTGGGCACACGGTGTCGAGATGGGCTGTCATGGATGCCGAATGGATAGGCAGACGAAGGTCGTCGATCCATGCACAGTCGCTGCCACTACTAACGGAGACGTCCTTGGTGTAGGCAAACTGGAAGGTGTGTGTGCCCTGGGCCACCGGGTAGGAGAAGTAGGACCAGCCAGCGGAAGTGCCAGACCAATGATCGATCTCGGTGCCATCGATAGAGAACCGCAGCCAGTCGTAGTTGTTCTCGGACGACACTTTATACCAGAAACCGACGCTATCGTCTCTTGAACCCGTCCACTGTATAGTGATGGTGGACGACTGAGAGTGGGTGATGGTACCCGAGCGAAGACTATGGGTGCCGGAATGAGTATCATCGTTAGCCAAAGTCCAAGGGCTTGTAGCATCGTTGGTCCAGTCGGAAGAGAGGGAGACAATACCGTCGAAATCCTCGTAGGCCTCGGTGCCCAAGTGAATCTCAGTATGATCGGTATGAGAGAAAACAGCGTTGGCCAAGACGGTAGATACGGGCACAGCGAGGCCTTCGGGCACATCGGCAGCCGTGTGGATGGTGTAGGTACGCTCAAACACCCCGTTCACTGGGATGGACAACACGGTTTCGGGCACCGCGAGATCAACAGCCATCGGATAGGGATTCACAATATTGAGACTGCCAGACTGGAAGGCCATGTGACCATTGTTCTGCAAAAGGAAATGCAACGAGCCGCTCTGTCCGGGAGCCAACGGTCCTGTGGTCAGATCCCACGCCACATCGAACTTAGGAGCATAGATCTCTCTTGCTGTCATATACTGCGACTGGAACGCGCTGGTGTCCCAAGAAGCCGAGACGGTGAAGTTGATACGGGTAAGGTCGGCAGTGTTTTCCTTCACCTTGATACGGAAAGGCTGAGTAGCCAACGACGATTGACCGTTGGCCAGAGGGCCGCAAAGAGATACGCTATCGAGCAGCTGTACACCGTTGCAGTCGGTAGTGATGGCAAGGCGTATGCTACCAGCAGGCTGCGTACCTTGGTTGGCTAGCTCGGGGAAGAGGAGCACGGTGTCGCCTACATAGAAGGGGGCCGATTCCTGCAGCGAGGCCACCGACACAAAGGGACCGTCGGGGGCAATGACGGGAAAGCGACGGAAGGATGTACGATACTGCTGGGCTGTGGCTGCTACTTCGTAGGTGCCTATCTGCCATGCTTGATTGGGTGTTATGGTAACGTCGCCCTGCGCATCGGCAAAGGAGGCAGCCACCAAGTTGCCCTGAGGATCTTTTACTGCCACATAGGCATAGGGGACTGCGTGGACGGATATAGGTGTGGGCGAGCCTGCCAGCACAGCCGAGGGTACTATGGTATTCATGGTGTCGGCTTGAGTGAGCCACGGCATCACAGAAGGGTCGCCCATAAGAAGATAGATCTCCCAATAGTAGAGTTTCTTTCCCGAAGTGGAGCTCTGTACGGCCATATTGCCAGCCATGACCATAGCGCCATTGGTGAAATAGCGGTTGGCATACGACTCGTTGTGGGTATGACAAAGACGGTCATAGACTCCGAGGTGAGAAGCGTCGTAGGCCAGACTCATGGTGGGGCCAATGCCGCTACGCAAACCCACGGCCCAATAGAAGTCTTCGGACCAATAGGTGGAGTTGGTACCACCTATATAGGCCACGGCTCCGCAATAGTTGTCTTTTCTAAGGAGGGCCTCACCAAGACATGCTGGGGTCTCGAACTTCTGAGTGAGACAGCAGTTGCCGATCATCACTCCAAATTTCTGGACGTTGGTCATAGAGGCAACATGCGAGGTGGTGAAATTGGGTGTACCCCAGCTGGTAGCACTACCGTGAGCAGAATAGTTGATCCAGCCAGCTCCTTGGTTGTAATAACTGCGCACTGTGGCGGAGTTTGAACTTGCACTTGAGCCCACCGTGACATTGGAGGCACCGGGGTCGATGGCGGTATTGTTTTTGAAATAGCGAACTTGCGAGAAACCTTGCGTTCCATTCACATAATGGATAGAAGCATAATCCATAGCGGGGTCGGCATGGGTGTAGCCGTAGTCGCCGCTATTGCCACCATCTACGCCAGCCACAAGCACAGCACGATCAAGGAAGGAGGGATCGGCAAAGGTGTATCGTTCATACATCAGCGTCTTATTCACCTGGGGGGTAAGCTGAGCGGTAGTCTGTGCAGAGAATCTTCCGAAATAGCAATCGGGAATATTGTCGCCTGCGGTCCAGGTGTAGTAATAGAGATCGGAGATATGATCGGAGGCCGTAGTGCCGTCGAATGCCGGAATCTGTTCCACATCACCTACCAGCAGCACATAGGTAGGAGCGGGGTTTTCGGGAGTGGCGCCCATATAGAGCGACTGCAGATAGGAGGCTATGGAAGCGGTGGTATTGCCCACCGATGGATTGTTGGTATAGACAATATCGGCCAGGAAACCCTTGCGGCGTTTCCACACCAAGAGGCTGTCCAACTGCCCTGTGAAACTGCTGTGGCACACCACAAGGTAGCGTACGGGTGCCGACGAGGATACGTCTTTGTGGGGCAGATGATTCAACGTGGATATCTCACCGCCAAAGAAAGGCGTATGGTGCAGGGCGTAGAGGCGTTCCGACTCGTTCTCGTCAACATCGGTGAAAGTGATATGTACATCCATCGATTTGACCACCTGTATCATTCCCGACACAGGGTTGTAGGCTACGGGGGCTATCTGCAACAAGGCCAAACGGCGGTCGCGGGCCACACCCACTTCGGTTACGCTGCAAGTGGTGCTGCCGAAGAGCGAATAGTATGCATCGGTGGTATATGTGGCATGATCCATCTGGAAGGCCAACGCTGTGGTATCGGATTTGCTACGTGAAGGCTGAGCAGGCATCACAAGGTCGCGAATGCCTAAGTCGGAGAGCGACAATGTCTCTGTCACCACATTGCTCACCTCGACACTGAAGGTTCCCAGCATCATGGGCACCTCTATCAAGTGCGAGAAGACAGGAAGCTCGGGACAGCCCACCTGCTGTGAAGGTATAGCCCCATCGACAGCAAAACGGGTATAGCGGACGCCATCCACCGACACTGACTGATGATCTAGCTGACCTGCCGAGAAGGCGATGCGGAGCTCTTGATACGTGCTGCTCTCAACCGAAAAATGTTGTTGAGCCATAAGTGCAGCCTTCGGCACAAAAGCCAAAAGCAACAAAACTAACCATGTAACGATTCTCTTCATAATTATTTTTATTATTGTCGATTTGTTGAACCAAGGGTCCTATAGACCGCCTCTTGCCGACAAATCATCATTGTATCAACATTTTCCAACTTTTTGCACAACATTAACCTTCATATAATATTGTACTATTTAAAAATGCAAAGATACATATTTTTTCGATATTTCGATTGAACAATGTACTTTTCATGGATAGATAAAGCCATCGCTGCTGTTTTGTTTTTCTGTCGATATAGGTTGGTGATCCAACAGCAACAGCCTACTTATAGTCTATCCTTGCTTCACTGCCTACACCTCACCCATGCAGCACGTCGTGTAAAATATGGTGGGACTGAAAATGAGCGAAAGCAGGAAGGTGGGTATGAAAATAGTCGATCAACATATTTACCATCACAGTTCGATGATCGAGATTCAACAAAGGCAATTGCGAATCATTGTGGATGGCAAAAAGCAGCTCGTGCAGAGCCAGACTATCGTCACGGCTAAAGAAACGCGCCTCGGGATGCATGGTGAGATACATCTGTGTGGGTGGTGCAAAGAAACGCCCCTCCCCTATATTGAACAAGGGTTCATGAACGCTGTAGTTATCCAAGGGCTCTATACCCAAATACTTGGCCACCTGGAGCAGAAAAACAATAGGGAACAACGGCATATTGCCATTCCCTTGCTGAAGATCATCCAATGTGCTGTTCACATAATCGAAGAGCGGCTGATTGGGTTCGTCGGCTTTGAGTGCCTTGTAGAGCACTTCGTTCATAAAAAATACCAACGAGGCATAGGCAGGATCCATCGTCACCGGAGAGGGAACACCCAGTTGCATCTCCTTGATATGATTGATACTATGGCGCGGGGTATCGTAAACCACCAGACTAAGGCTATTCATCGGTTGCAAGAGCCCCATCTTTCCTTTAGCTTTGGCTCCGCGTATGCCCTTGGAGATATAACTCTTCACACCCAGCTCGCGGGTGAAGATACGCGAGATCACGGAACTCTCCGAATAGGGCGAGGTGTGTAGCACTATGGCTTTGGTGGCAACGAGCATAAGGCGAGCTGATGAAAAAAAAGCAGTTTGCTTATCGCACCACAAGCAGTTTGGTTACCGACTTCATTTGTCCACCCTCATCGCTAGCAAAAACAAAATAGGTGCCAGAGGCGGCCCACTCGCCACTGGGAGTACGGCCATCCCACACGGCTTGGCCTCCTAAAGCCTGAGTGGCACATACCACATGGCCAGCCACATCGGTGATGTGGACAATAGCATTGCGGGTGAAACCTTTGATGGCAATGGGGCCATAGTAGTCGGGGCGCACAGGATTGGGGAAAGCATGGATATCGTCGAGCGGACGCGAGGTAGCGTAGGTGGCCGTAGAGCGGTAGGACTGAACACCCTGGTCGGTGGCCACAAACACTTCGCCCGTCTGCGGCTGTACTGCCACACTGACTATCTTGTTGCTCAACAACGGGCTGTTGGAAGCAGTGAAATGCTGTATCTCATCCAAACCATTGGACGATAGTAGGTAGAGACCACCGTTGGCGGTACCCACCCATTTGCGATTGGCACCATCCACCGCCATACATGTGACACTCTCGTAGGCCATAAGGTATTCGGCTATGTCGCCCGATGAGATGATGATATTGAGACTCGTCACGGGCGACTTCTCTCCATTGCCGCCACCGTCGAAGGTCTTATACAGATTGCTCAATAGTTTGATACCTTTGTTGGTACCTATCCAGAGGTCGCCGTTGTGGTCTTGTATAAGCGACGACACCGAGGAGGTCTGCATCTTGCTCCCATTGTTGGGATCCACGTATGCCATACGGCCTTCGCCATCCGACACAAAGAGCTTGTTGGCACGGCCATAAAACCACACATAGTTGCGAATACTGTCCCAGAGGATATGGTCTATTTCCTCGTCGGCAGTCATATTCCGTGTATAGAAACTCTTCCATGTGCCATCCTTGTAACGTACCACAAGACCATTGTCCTGCAGAGAGTTGGTCATCCATGCATTACCTTTCTTGTCAAAACACACACTACCTGTTCTCAGTGCTGAGAAACCGCCGAGAGAATAGGGAGCCAGCGCCCCTTGGGTATTTGCTTCCGTATAGAGCTGTGTAGGAGTGTTGCTCACAACCTCCAATATACCGCCACCCCAGGAGGCTGCCAGCATATAGGACGTGTCGCGCGGACTAATAGCCACATCGACTATGTCGTAGAGACTATCGAGCACGGTATTCGACGCGAGCGACTTCCAATAATTGCCTGCAAAGGTAGAGGTGGTGGCAGGGATATAGGCCGAGGTGAAAGTAGTCGATTTGCCACCTGGGCAGAGCAATATCTTTTCTTTGAAGGGTACAAGCTTGTAACATTCGTCGGTGATAGGACCTGTACGATGATGAGTGGACAGCTGATGGGTGCCGGCTTCGACACTGGCCAACCCATACCAACGCGATGCCACCCAGAGAGTGCCTTTGTAATCTACCCTGGCATCGAGTGCGTGCATCTCCATCCACCCCACATCGCTTATGCGATCCACCAGCTGAAGGTCGGAGTCGTATATATCCACCGTATGGTACATCGACACCACAACGCGGTTGTGATCATAGTGCACAGAGCGGATATCGCCAGAAAGCCAGGGAATCAACGCATCGGAAACAATAGCATCGCCGGAGGTTGATAGACGGAAAAGATCACCACCATCCACTGAGGGTGTGAGTGCCAACAGCCCACCATCGATGGCGGCCAGTCGCCGTACTTCCAAATAGGCCAAAGGAGTCGTCTCGTCAACAGTCCAGTTGGAAGAGATATTGAGGAACTGCTGATTCTTGTTGGCATAGCGAAGACCTTCGGCAGTGGCTGCCACAATAAGATGGTCTGTAAAAGCAATATCGTTGACAGCCAGATAGCCACCCTCTTCGCCCAGATAATAGGTGTCTTCTATCTCGTGTCGATTCAGATCTACCACCACTACGCCAAATCCGCAAGCCAGATAGGCCCGATGGCCTTCTATAGTGATGGCATTGATCTTTTTGCCACCACCGATATTGCTACGCATGATACCCGACACATTGTAGGTCTTGTTGGCAGTTAGCAAATCCACATTGGCATTATTGTAGGCTACCACCAGCACATCCAAAGCCTCGCCGTAGGCGATAGCAGCTATTCCCACATCGTTGAGCCGTGCTGTCTTGTTGAGCCGCTCTATCGACAGATCGTCTTCATCGTAGCACAATACTCCTTGATTGGCCGCAGCAAACACACGATGATGGCCTATCGCCACACTGTTGACTTGAGAATAAGAGAAATGGTCGCGCCACTGACCTATGCCTATGGGAGTACCGTCGCCTTGGGCAACAACCAAGAGTGGCAACAAAAACAACAAGAGCAGAGGAAAGGCTTTTCGCATAATCAACATTTTTTAGTGATCAGTAATCTTTTTTGTGATCAGTAATCAGTGATCAGTGACCCGATGAGGGGTTTCTTTTTTTCAGTGATCGGTGATCCTTTTTAGTGATCGGTATTCAGTGATCTGATGAGAGGGGCTTCTTTTGTGTGTGACCAAACAAGTGGTTCTTACTTCGTGACGGGTTAGGCGTTGTGTTTTCCAATCAACAATTCAACAACAATAAAAAGCTATTATTTGGTATTTTTTCGATGCATAAACATCACTTGGAAAAGCATCGACAAACACCACACCACAGCAGTGCTAAGCAGCGCCGAGATGAAGAGACGCCACCATCCACTGAAGGTGAAATCCTCCAACAGATAGTAGGCCACGTTGTAGATCAGCAGTAGCACAAACAAATAGAATGCAAACTGTTGAGGTGCCACGCTGTATATGCTCGGCGTATCTATCACCACATCGTCGCCACGGGTAAGGATCTTATCGGCAAACACTATTCGGAAGAAAGCCACCAACGTGCATGCTGCCGCATGCAAGCCCAGCACATTGGAGAATACATCCACACACAGACCCGACACAAAGGCTATCAGCAGCATCCATACCGGAGCCAGACTGGATGGCAGCATCAACACAAAAAGCACATACAGATAGGGATTGATAAACTGACCCAGATAAATATTGTTGAGCACCAGCACCTGAAGCAACATCAACCCCACAAAACGGACTATATTTTGAATAACAATATTGTTCATAGCATAATTTTTCTGGAATAATCAAGCGAGGCCACCATCACTGCTCGTCGTTCACCTCCGTGGCTCTAAGCAATGCCTCTTGCTCGGCCTTGAAGTGATTATCGACCACATATACATGATTCAAGTTCACAAAATCTGTAGCCAGGCGTACCTTGATATGATAGAAACCACTACCCTGCTCGGTGGCCGCATCTTCAATGTAGCCCACAGGGATACCCTCGGGAAAATCGTTGGCAAATCCCGACGTGATGATAGTATCGTTCTTATACAACTTGTGGGTGGTAGGGATATCGATCACTGTAGCATAACGATAGTCGCCGCCTTCCCATATCAGTGTGCCGTTGAGGTCGGTACGTTTTATCTTCACACTATTGCGGCTATTGGAGTGCAGCACCGGCATGATCGTAGAGAAATTGCGGGTAGTATTGACCACCACACCCACTATGCCCTGAGGCGAGATCACGGCCATATCGTTGCTGATACCGTGCATAGAGCCTTTGTTGATCATCAGATAGTTATTATGCTGAGTCCACGATGCTTTGATAACCTTGGCCTCGGCATAGGTGTAATGCTGCTTATAGACCGTGTCGTTCACCGAGAACACGCTGTCGTTGTACGAGATATACGAAGCTTCCTGCTGAGCTCGCAGCACCGCATTTTCGGCAGCCAGACGTTCGTTCTCGGCCTTTAGTCCAAAGTAGCTATCTATAGAATAGACACCTTTGTACCAACGGCCGGCCAATCCATTGCCCCACCCAACAATGCGGGAGCTCTGGTAATAGCTATTCTTCGACAGCATCACCATAGCCACTATCTCCAGTAGAAGAAAGAGGAATACAAAATTGTAGCGTTTTATAAACTCTAATAGTTGACGCATTATCTATAATTCTGTTAGATACAAACAAAATAAAGGCATTTAAGAAATAAAGGCTTCAACCACCGCTTTGGTTTCTTCCACAGCACGCGCAAGGTCGTCGTTCACTATAGTGACATCAAACTTAGGTGCTTCGTTCAGTTCCTCGGCCGAACGGCCCAGCCTTTTCTGTATAGACTCTTCGCTCTCGGTACCGCGCGAACGCAGACGCTGTTCCAGCACCTCGATGCTGGGAGGCATCACAAATACAGCCAACGCATCGTTGCCAAAGATCTTCTTGAGGTTCATGCCACCTTTCACATCAACATCGAAAATAATCACATGCCCGTTGTTCCATATTCTCTCCACCTCGCTTCGCAACGTACCATAGCACGTGCCTTGATACACCTCTTCCCATTCCAAGAACTCATTGCGTTCCACACGGGCAGAAAAATCGTCGGGCGTAAGGAAATAGTAGTCCTTACCATGCTGTTCGCCCTCACGAGGGCTACGGCAGGTGGCACTGATAGAGAACTCAAAGCAGTCGAAATGCTGCTGCAGTTGTTTAATAATCGTAGTCTTGCCCGATCCAGAGGGCGCAGAGAAAAGTATAGCTTTACGGTTGTTCATTTTTCTTTTTCTTTAGTGCGGCTGTTGAGTTGTTTATTTGTTGATTTGATGCAAGCTGTCGCTGTTTATTTGACTCTTGATTTGTTGATTTGAAAGAGTCTGCAATCATCAAATCAACCAAACTATGGTCGGCGACCGAAGGGGAGCCAAGTGCTACACTTACCGAAGGGGAGCCAAAAATTCAACAGTTCAACAAATCAACAAAACTTTACTCATCGCTGATTACCGATCATCACACAAACAGTGATCCGGCATTTAGAATTTTCTATCAAACAGAGACATGAATTTCTTCACCGACAGCGACTCTTTGTCCCAGCCAAAGGCCGATGCCGTCTCTTCTACCACCCTTAGGCCGTCGGCACGGTTAGGCGTAGCATTGAGCAACAGAATAAAATCATTATAAGCCTTCATATTGTTGCGGAACAGATCGTTCATAAACTGAAATTTGTCACTAATGCTGATCACTGTGCGCAAGTCTTGCACCTTGTTGGCATTCACGCGTTCCTCAATGCGAGGCTCCGTGTTCGGCAGTCCGCCAGCCAGCCTATCAGCCAGCGTACGTGCCCCACTAGCAGGCCACGATCCGTTGATTCCCACAGGATTATTTATCCCACTCGCCACATTTGCAACGCCCTGCTGAGCAACACCGTTGGCCACATGGCGGTCGTCCGAGTTATTGGCCAATGGTTTATCTGCAGGCTTCGAAGGAGTATCCTGACGCAGCAAATCAAACAGAGACCCCATCGTACTCTTCGGTTCATTCTTCACCTCAGGGCGGGGTTCCTCTACAGGTTTCTGTTCGGCCACAGGCTCTGCACTATGTACAGGCGACACTTCCTCCGGCTTCATTTCCGGCGTTGCCTGCTGCCGAGCGGCCTCATCCGAAGCAGGTTCAACATCGGTACGCAGAGCCGATGGTTGCTCGCTGCTCACAGATACGCCAGGAGCCGACACCTTAGTCTGGGCATAGTGGTCCACCAGCGACTGGCCAGGTCTGAACCTATCGGCAATAG
>JAZUDW010000113.1:0-24359 GCA_045639845.1 Bacteroidales bacterium | reverse complement strand
GTGAGGCGTTGTTAGCTCCACACTTCGGTCGCCGACCTTCGTTTGATTTGAGGTTACACAACAATCAATTCAACCACTAAACAGCGATAGCCCCACCGATCACTAAAAAAAAACAATCTATGAACACCATCACCCGCACACGTAGCTTCGTCATCATCACCATCCACTATCTCATAGCCACCCTCGTCGGCTGGTTGGCCTACCGAGCATCGGCACCACTCATGCATCCCTACTGGGCCCTCTTCGTAGCCGATGCAGCAGCTACCATCTACATCTGGATACTCGGCCTTGCGTATCGCAACGTGTCGTTCTACGACCCCTATTGGAGTGTGGCACCCCCCGTGCTACTTACTTGGTGGGCAGCCCACTGCGGACATCCTACCGCGGCCACCATCCTCATGCTCGTAGGCCTATGGATCTGGGCCATACGCCTCACCTACAACTGGGCCATCACCTTCCACGGCATGGCACACGAAGACTGGCGCTACAGCAAGTTCCGCACCCAGTGCCATCCCGTAGTGTTCCACCTCATCAACTTCTTCGGCCTCAACATGGTGCCCACCGTGGTTGTCTTCCTAGGCATGATACCCGCCCTTTTCACCATCCAAGCCCATGCCGACGCCACGCTGTTCACCGTGGCAGGCTTCCTCGTGGTGGCAGGAGCCGCCATACTGCAGCTCGTGGCCGACAGCCAGTCGCACCGTTTCCGTGCCCTGCATCCCGGGCAGGTGTGCAACGTAGGTCTGTGGCGCCACGGCCGCCATCCCAACTACCTGGGCGAGATCCTCGTATGGTGGGGTGTGTGGATCATCGAAGTGTCGCATGCCGGCTTCGCCAACCACAGCTGGATTATCGCCGGCCCCCTGTCCGTCACCATCCTCTTCTGCACCGTGAGCATACCCCTCATGGAACAGCGCCAGCTCGCCACCAAGCCCCAATACGCCGAATACCGTCGCCACACTCGGCTGTTTATATAATTCTTCACAGCTGCGCAATCCTTACGGAACGCTGTCGAAGCCCACTGGACTTCTTAATATCTGTCGGATCACTTTTCACTAAATCCAGGGGTGAAAGATTTGTCACCGCCGTGCAATAATTTGGCATTGTTTGCGTTGTAACTAACCAATAACTATTATCATGGGCGCCACTTTGCAGCGACTTCCTATTGGAATAGTTGTTTTTTAGTGAACAGTGATCTTAGGATTCGCCATAATACATAACTGACAAAAAATGAGGAATAACGATACGATAAAATCTTGCCGCAAAGGGCTGTGTATGGCTGTGACCATAGTGATGTGTATGCTATGTTCGGCTTGCAGTACTCACTATCTGGTGCAGGGACCCCAGGGGGGCATAGCCGCCAAGGTGGTACTACCCAAGGGGTTCGACCCTGCGACCGACAGCTGCGACTTGGTGGTGCTGCTGCACGGCATCTTCTCCAGCAAGGACTATCCTCCGATGCCTGGCATAGCCAAGGCGCTGGCCCGACAGGGCATAGCCTCTATAGCTATCGACTTTGGCGGCCACGGGCGCAGCCAGGGGGCTATGGAACGGATGACGATAGCCAACGAACTGGCCGAGGCACGGGCCACGGTGGACTATGCGCTGAGTATGCCTTATGTGCGCTCGGTGTCGTTGCTGGGCCATTCGCAAGGCGGCGTGGTGGCGAGTATGACGGCGGGGATGATGGCTGCCGAGGGACGGGCTCCTGCCAGACTGATACTGCTGGCACCGGGGGCTGTGATCAAAGAGGCTACGCAGGCTGGCCGATTCTTTGGCAACGTATATGATCCTGCCAACCCACCGGAGTACATCAAATGCTTCAAGACTTACAAACTAGGTCGCGAATATATGGTGAGCACCCAGCTGCTCGACATCTACGGCACTTCGGCTCAATACCAAGGGCCGGTGTGTATCATCCACGGCACCGACGACGGCATTGTGCCCCTTTGGTGCAGCCAACGTTACGACTCGATATACAACACCTCGACACTACATCTCATTGAGGGCGAGAATCACCTGATGGTGAGCCACTTGAAAGAGACAAAAGGAATCATAACCCGGTTCCTCACCGAATAGAACACAAAAAAAAATACGAAGACTTTAACCGCTGCCCTGTCGAGTAACAGGGAATGAAAACATCATGAAACGCTTAGTACTATTATGCTGCTTGGCAGCTTTGGCCTCTACGATGCGGGGCCAGGATTTCAACAGAAGCACTATCAACATCATTGGATACAACGATGTGATGTTCTTTGCCTGGGTGGACGATATGCTACAAAACACCACGGCCTCGTCGAATGTATGCGTAACGCTACCCGACCGAGAGGAGTGTACACTGCTGGTAACGGTGGAACAAGACGACCGCATTGCCGGGCAGTATGTGACACTGCACCGCAGCCAAATAGCGGGCGACTATGTGGTGGTGTATGACGAGAACCTGGTGGATGTGTATCCTCAGCAGTTTTTCTCGCAGACGATGCAAGGGATGGATTTGACCTCCAACACTGGCGTGCATACCCCATCGGTAGCCGACGACGACATATTTCGCAGCATACGCACCATGGTGAACGATCCCTGGACCGACAGTCGCAGGCTGGAAATAGCCCAGGAAATGCTGGACCAGTATTATCTCACCGCACGCCAGATCCGCATGCTGGCCGACTGCTTCACCTGGAGAAAGAACCGTATGGTGTTTGCCAAACGGGCCTATCGAAGCTGCATCAACCCCAACGAATATCTGACAGTGGTGGAGTCGTTTGACTTCAGCAGCCAGCGTTTGGAACTGCTCAATTATATTCGCAACCAATGAGGTGTAGTGTGATGATCACGGACCTTCGATCACGGCCCCTGTAAATATCAAAGAAACGATTCAAAAAAATCATTAAAAAGTACCCCTTCCTCTACTCAATGAGCCACTTGCTAATACGCTTCAGATACTGGATTTTCGGCCTAACTATGGCCTTTGCACTGGTATGCCTGGCACTAATGACCCGCGTGAATATCAACACCGACATGACGCACTATCTGCCTTCCGACTCGCCCATGAAAGCGGGCATAGTGCTGCTACAAGAAGAGATAGGATTCAGCACCGACATGGCTGGCGGCGCAGTGAGGGTGATGACCAACGGCCAGCTGGAAGAGGAGAAGGTGGATATGCGCTATACCCTCCACCAAATGGAGGCTGTGAACAGCGTGAACATGCAGGAGCATGATTCATACACACTGTATGAGCTGAGTACCGATCCCGGCACCGACCAGATTGCCTTGGGCAAAGAAATAAAGAAAATGGACAAAGTGGTGGCCGTGGAGACTCCCCAAGACGGATCGACGGCCGATGCAGGGATGCTGATAGGTGCGGTGTCGCTGCTGCTTATTGTGCTGGCTGCCATGTGTGCCTCGTGGCTGGAACCTGTGCTCTTCTTGGCTTCGACCGGTGTGGCCATACTGCTAAACAACGGCACCAACGCACTGCTACCTTCGGTGTCGAACACTACTCATTCTATAGCCGCTATCCTGCAGCTGGTGCTCTCGATGGACTACAGCATCATTCTTCTAAACCGTTTCCGCCAAGAGCGCAGCCTGGGCGGCAACAGCCTAGAAGCAATGACCAAAGCTATTGCCAAAGCGGCACCTTCCATACTCAGCAGCGCACTCACCACCATCGTGGGGCTGATGATGCTGCTGTTTATGAAGTTACGCATAGGTGCCGACCTGGGCATAGTGCTCTCGAAAGGCGTGGCCTTCAGCCTGCTATGCAACTTTACGGTGCTTCCCTCCTTGATACTGCTCTTCGAGAGGGGCATAGATCGCACCAAGAAAAAGGTGCTTAACCTACCGACCGACAAACTGGCCAACTTCAGTATGCGTCATCGCATACCGTTGGCTATATTCTTCATAGTGATGCTGGGAGGCTCGTACTGGTTACATAACCAGACTCCCATCGCTTTCCTCAACAGCGCTGAATCGCAGATAGACGACTATTTCCCAAAAAAGAATCCCGTGGTGCTGATCTACGACAACGACGACGAAGGGCGTGTGGCTGAGCTGATGGACTCGATGATGGTATGGCCCGGCGTGGAGATGGCTCTCTCCTACCCTTCGCTGCTACTCAGAGAATACACGGTGCCTCAGATGGCGACTGCCATAGGTAATATGGCCAACATGGCTCCGACCGACGGCGACGCGGCTTTCTCCATACCTATGGATATGCTGAGCGACGATGTGCTGAAGCTGGTGTATTATGCCGCCAAAGGAGATCAGGTGCGGACCTTGGGATTCAACCAACTGGCAGACTTCATTGTGGCACAGTCGAAGGACCCCCACTCGATCATAGCCAGCCAGATGAGCTCCGACATGAAGCAGAAGATGGCTATGCTCGACGACTTCCGCGAGATGGACAACATGATACAGGAGGAACAATACTCGGACAGCGTAGCACCAGCGTCGATAGACGTAGTGCCGGCTGCCGATGGGGCTGCCGAACATGATGTGGCTGTTGCCTGCAATACCGATATCAACGAGAGAATTGTAAATGAAGAAGCTCCGAAAGGCGATAAGAAGGAGGCCCAGACCCTGCATTCGGCCCTTCCGGTCTCGCCTTTTGCCGACACAGTGCTGATACATCGTCAGCTCTCATGGTCGGCCATGGCCTCGTTTTTGGGCATGGATGCCAGCCAGGCCAAGATGGTGTACCGTTTGGCCAAGAAGGGCAATGAGACGATGGCCCCCATTGAGTTTGTTCACTTCCTTACCGACGACATACTGAAGCGCAAAGCTCTGGCTTCGATGATAAGTGACGAGCAGAAGAGTATGCTGATAGACTTGCGGCATACGATGGATTCGGCACATACGACGATTGTTTCCTCTGCAACGGTGCTGCCTACAGAAAACGAAGCCTCGGCCGAGCCTGCAGCTACGGCTGCTCCTACCCACAATGCCACTCACCTGATTGAAGAGTCTTTGGCGTCAACGGCTCAAACGATACTGGAAAAGGAGGATGACGATGCGATGGACGACGACCCCTTGGCTCTATTGGACGAGATGATGACGGGCAACAAGCGCTATACGGCTCGCGAGATGGCTATCAACTTCGGTGCCATGGGCCAAGCTGTAGATCCTGCGCTGATGGAGTTGCTATACCTTTACTACGGCGGTTCTCGGTACTACAACCCACAATGGACGATGTCGCTCAAGGATATGATCTCGTTTTTGGGCGACACGGTGATGAACGACAGCCGTTTCGCCTCGTTTATTACCGAGGAAATGCACAGCGGTTTCGACTCGGTGCGTGCGATGCTCGACGACAAGTTGGGCATGATGCGGTCCAAGGAGCATTCGGTGGGTGTGGTGCTGACCAACATGAGCACTGAGAGCGACAGCACTTATCTGTTCATTGCCCGATGCCACGAACTGTGCCAGCGGCTGCTATCCAAACCATATTACATGGTGGGCGAATCGGTGATGCTGGATGAGATGCGTAGCGGTTTTAAGCGTGAGATGCTTTTTGTGACATTACTCACCATCATTGCCATATTCCTTATAGTGGCAATATCGTTCCGTTCGCTTCTCATAGCCTTGCTGCTAGTGGCCACAGTGATGACGGGTGTGTTTGTTGATGTGTCGGTGAGTGCCATCGGCGGCGGTTCGCTGCTCTATATGGCCTACTTGATAGTGCAGAGCATACTGATGGGCGCAGCCATAGACTATGCTATCCTCTTTGCCAACTACTACCGCGAACAGCGTACTTTACACCCTATCAATATAGCCCTACGGGAGGCCTACCGGGGGTCGATACATACCATACTGACTTCGGGGCTAATACTGATACTGGTTCCAGGAGCTATGGCTATACTGGTGAGCGACGCCACTGTGGCTTCGATAGTGAGAGCTATAGCCGTTGGAGCCTTGGCTACCGTGCTGCTAGTGCTCTTTGTGTTGCCTGGACTATTGGCCTCGTGCGACAAATGGATAGTGAAGAAAAGTCGTTGATTTGTTATTTTTGGGTGATCTGTATGATGTTTCTTTGGGGCTAAGTGATGATGAAAAAATAACTTGGGACACAATGGTATGATATCTTGATAGGCTTTGTTATTCTCCACTAAGCCTCCTTGGAGCGTCGGCTTTGCCTTCGGCATCGCTATCGAAGTCCACTGGGCTTCTTCATATCAACTCCAAAACAGCTCAATAATCTAAAGGTAACCTCTAAAAATTCGACGTAAGAAAGAATTTATGAATAAAAATTACTTTTTCACGATTTTCGATTCTAGACGGTATCTTTCAATTTTTCATTCGGTTACAATGCACCGCATTAGCTTCGCTGACACTGCCGCATCTCGGCAAAGCAAGCAAGCTTGCTCTGCTCTCGATTTTTGCAGTGTTGCGCCCTCACTCAAAGCTGAAACCTACTCGTCCATAATCAAAAATCGCTTGTAAACCAATTTTTAGAGGTTACCTAAAGGAAAATCGTACCAATTTATTTTTTCATCATCACTTATTGAATAAAATCCGAACAGTTTCTTACTGTACTCTGTGGAAATACATAGTGGTAACGTAATCGGTACCTGTGCCGTTTTCGATGGTAAGATTCTCTTCGGTAAGCTCACGTACGATATAGTTTACGGCGGGAGCACCAGGTGTTTGGATAAAGGCTAACAGGTCGCCATCGAGGGTCCACTGCATCTCGGCGGTAGAGAGGCTGTTGGTGGTGATCAACACGCCGTTCTCTTGGAAGGTGAGGGTGAATCCTTCGCCATACATGTTGGTAAGGTCAACTTCATTGCCTTCGGCAATCTGAATGGCTTTGTCCATTACCCAACTGCCGATAATGGATATTTGCTCGGGTTCGGGATTGGGATCTTTGCAAGAGCCAAACATGAAACTCATAGAAGCCACGAAGCTGAGGAGGAGGATTTGTGCTGTTTTTTTCATAATGTTTTTTTTATGCCCCGCACGTCGGCCTCATGAACGAGGTGCTGCAGCGATTGGGGGATTGGTTTGACATTTATTTTTGTTTCCTTGTATAGGCGATAGTGACGATCTCAACACTGCTGATGACCGAGGAGTGCAACACTACGTGCATCGACAATGACATCGGTGAGAGTCATGGGGCGTTTGCAAGCACCGGTCACAAAAAGGTTGGGTTGGGTGGTAAGGTTGTCGCCAAGATGAGGATCGGCAGATTCGATGAAGCCATAGCGACCACAGATATTGCAGGCCTGCCCAAGACGACGGGTACCTTCGGAGGGTTCCATTCCCACCATGAGCACAAGCATATCGGTGGTCATTTTGAGAGGTAAGCCCATAAGGGTGTCTTCGGCTTTGATCTGCACACGTCCGTCGAAGGTGGAAGAGGCTTCGCTGATTCGTCCGCGGACAAACTGAACATGATACTTCTGCTGGGCTTCGCGATAGAGTTCCTCAAAGCCTTGCCCCCACATACGGAGATCCATATAGAACACGGTGACCTCGACGTCGGGATAGAGTTTGCACACTTCGATAGCTTGCTTCACGGCTGTGATGCAGCAGAGTTTTGAGCAATAGTGGTTGCCGATCTTCTCGTCGCGGGAACCTACACACTGAAGGAAGGTGACACGACGAGGGGTATGGGCATGAGGTGTTTCGAGCTGTCCGCGACGCAGCATCTGCTCCATTTCAAGCGAGGTGTACACTCCGCGGTATATGCCGTAGCCGAGTTCTTCTTTGCGATGGGCATCGAAGGCTGTGTAGCCTGTGGCAATAATCACACGCACTGCGTGATAGCTACAGCCTTGATGGTCGGTAAGGGTCCAGGTGTTGTCGTCTCCACGCTGAAGGTCTACGATGGTAGTAGAGGTATGAAGATCAATATTGGGATGACGAAGACGGACTGAGAGTTGCTCAACCATATGGTCGGCCTGAGCAAAATTGGGGAAGAGCAACGCCTTGTCGGCAATATTGCAAAGGGGTTCTGAATGCTGTTCGAAAAGGGTGACCTTGGCACCTTGCGAGGCCAATGTAGCGGCGGCTTCAATACCGGCAGGACCGGCTCCGATGATAGCGATTTGTATATCCATAATCAACAGTAATATGCTAAACGATTAACGATACTATTTCTGACGCAGGCATGAGGGCATCTCTGGCTTGGGAAGAATCTTGCCTCCTTGACCCAGATACTTGTCGGAGGGATTGTAGTGTATGCCTATCTTGTCGAGAAGCGACTCTACCTGCACTTGATGCATCTGCAGACCTAGTTGCCAGGGATCGTAGCCTAGGAGCAGTCCGGTCAATTCCTCGTAGGTGAGTACTGGAATACCGCAACCACGGCGATCGAAGGTCTTATGCTCCATCTCGGCAATGGTGTACTGCCATTTGTCCATAAACATGGCACAACCAGGGCAGTTGGTAAGAATGAAGTCGGGCTCATAGGGTTCCATCGACATGAACTTCTTACGGGTGTTGGCAACCGAATAGCCACGATTTTCACGCACCAGATACTGTCGGAAACCAAAACCGCAACAATGACGACGCTCGGGATAATCGACAACCTCGCCCCCCCAGGCTTCGATCATACCTGCCAACACGTATGGGAACTCAGCTTTGCCTACGCCCGAATCGGGAAAGATCTTGGCATAGTGGCAACCGATATGTTCTACCACACGAAGTGGACGACCAGTGACATGGTTAACAAGCTGGTAACGCATGTGTGGCTGCAACTGGAACCGATAGCGATAGATGATGTCGCTAGGATGGGCCACATTGTCTGGTTTCTGAAACTCACGACGGGTGGCCTCCCATAGCTTCTGACGAGTGAGGTCTTCGAGCGCTGGATTCTCTTTCCATTTGGCCAACACCTCATTGAAGACGCCGAAACTAGTGACACACGAAGGCACATAATGGCTGTAGCCGCACTCCGTCATGAGCGAGAAGAGCCGAGCCACCACCGTCATGGTGGTAAGCAACGGCACTACGTCGGAATGGTAGCCGATTCCGGTGCAGGTGTGCTGGTGGGGATTGTCGCAGATATCGAGAGAGAGTTCGTCGCGCAAAATGCGGAGAAAGGCCGTCTCCGACCCTGGGAAGAACGTCTGTCGGATACAGCTACGCTCGTAGAAATAATGATCGTCGGCGATAGCTTTATTATATTCGTTCCAATAGCGTTTGGTAATTTCCATACGATGTTATTGATGGTTGTAGGTTTGTTTGTTTTTTATCTGCTGTGCTACTATCTCGGCCACATCCTTCACGGTGGCGGTGGTGCCACGCTGGAAGGCTTTTTTACACATGGGGCATGCCGTAGCCACCACATCGGGCTGTGGTTGGAGCAGATTGTTGAGGGCTGCATTGCGGATGAGCGACTGCTCATCGAGCGAGGTGACGGTGTTGCCCAAATTGAAACCACAACAGAGACTATCTTCGCGATGATGGGACGTATCGACCAAGTTGGCACAAGCTTTCAAAGCCTGGCGGGGTTGATCGTAGATGCCACAACCGCGACCCAACTCGCAGGGGTCATGATAGGTGACTCTAAGGTCGCTCTTGTCGAGAGGCAGACGGCCACTGGCGATGAGCTGAGCGATATACTCGGTGTGGTGTAGCACCGGTATGGGAAGATGGTACTGCTTGGTGAAAGTCTGGTAACATATAGGACATGAAGTGACAAGCATATTGGCATGAGAGTTGACAATAAGCTCGGTATTGTGACGACGGAGCTCGCTGGCTTGATGAGCGAAGCCTTGCTGCATGAGGGGTTTGCCGCAACAGATGGATGCATCTTCATCCATATACCAATATTTCTGCCCCACTGCATCGAAAATCTCTTTCATTGCTTGTGGTATGGTGGGTGTGAGATGCGACATACAGCCACCAAAGTAGGCCACTCGACCTATGGCATTGAAGGGGTGAATCGTGCTTAGGTATTGATAATTATCGGTGGTGTCGATAAGCTTCTTGTTTTTCACTCGCACTTGCTGACGAATGGTATTGAGGTCGATACCTACAGGGCATTCAACCATGCAACGGTTGCACATCAAGCAGTTGTCGGCCATAGCATCTCCTTGTCGGGTGATATCGTGACCACGAACATTCTGCAACATATACACTCCTTGCATGTTGCGTATGCCCAACTGTTGCGACATGGGACATGGGTCGATACACAATCCGCAACGAGCACAGGCACTGAGTTCGAAGAGTGTGTAGCCCGTTTTGTTTTGTGCATTCTCGTGCACTCCAAGCTTGCGTAGATAGATGAGGATGGGTTCGGTAAAGATATGCATGTAGCGGGTGAAAGGCATAAGCGAGAAGAATACGCCTAACGACACAGCATAGCAAGACCACAACAAATACTCCAACACAGGATCGGCAAAGCCCAAAGCGGCCGCCCAGCGACCTGTGGTATGGATGAGGAAACCACCATTGCCATACATGGCGGAGGTGGCGGTTTCACTTAGCAGTCGCAAGGGGAAGATGGCCCAGAGGGCTATCTTGGCCACGCGGTCGATGACATTATGACGGGCTTTGCGGCGTAGGCCCAATGGGCGGGACCACACCCTTTTTAGCATAGCCAACAGTAGTCCGCTCAGCACATAGAGGAGCAGCGCATCCATCAGGTTGGCAAAGAAGGGGGCCTGGGTAAAGGTATCGTCGTTATGAACAAAATAGTTGTAGAAGATACCCATAAAGAAAGGATGGCCTTCCGGAAAGGCCAACCGTGCTTGTATGGCTCCCACCACGATGAGTAGGAACCAGCCAAAGGCCAGACTGCGGTGCATGTAGCCCAGCAAGGGACGGCGACGAGTGATATGCCAATGAAGCAGACCCTCGCGTATCGATTCCCAAATGGCACTGAGGAAGCGCCAACTGAGCAGATGCTTTCGTATGGTAAGGTGCTGTACCTTGTCGAATCCGCGTATCCAATGAAGGTATTTATACACGGAAAAGACCATCAACAACAATACACCTATATAAAAAGGCAATACATAAAAGGTAAAATACTTCATTTGCTCTGGTCGGTTTGATTGTTTTTCTTCTCATCGCGTACCACCTTTGGGGGTAATATCATGGATGGTTCTTCCTGTGGCCCAAGCATACGTCGCATCTCGATGATCATCTGGCGGGTGTTGATGCCTCGCGGACATACCAAAAGGCATTTGCCACAAAGCATGCAAGAACGCAACTGGCGATCTAGATCTTGCAGTTGACCCCGACGAAAGAGAGTCTGCATACGACGAATATTAAACTCTGTGAAACTGCCAGCCGTACAGGTAGCCGTGCAGGCGCCACAGCCTATGCAGCTATTGAGCGAGGGTACTCGGTGCAACAACTCATTGGCCTCGTCAAGTTGGGTGGTGTCGAGATCGAGGCCTCGTGGGGCACTGATAGTGAAGCCAAACTTGTTGCTCATTGCTCGTCCTCCAATAGTCTTTTGCGAAGATCCATACCACCAGTGACCTCAAATATCTTACGAACCTCGCCCATATCTTGATCCGATATCTTGCGGAGGGCACCTGCCCCCTCTCCGTTATAGTTGGCGCCCAGGCGAGGCGCCACATCGGCCACGTGATCGTGATACCACTCCCAGATGGGGCCTTGCTCCGGATGATATTCGGGATCAACACGATCGGGATGCACACAATAGCCAATCTCAAGGATATTGGTGCCAATGGTCTTCATAAGCTGTCGCTGCTGTAGTCCCATCTGACTTTCGGTATAATAGCCTAATTCCTGCGAAGCTGTACGGAGCACAGAGATAAGCTCGCCTGGCACATTGCCGCGAGGGCAACGAGTCTTACACGAAAGACACTGACCGCAATACCAGATGGTGTCGCCACGCAGTAGGTTAACCAAATCGTCTTCATTGCCACGCTGCACAGTGTCACATATGCGGCGAGGGTCGTAGGGATAGAACTCTGCCGCAGGGCATACAGCGGTACAGCAGCCACAATTCATACATGCTTTGAGGCATTCCTCGTAGCGAGGGTCCTGCTTTATATAATCAATCAGTTTTCCCATAATAATTATTGGTGGTTTGTTTCAACACTAAATCCATAACATATCGGCTACAAGCGTGTCACTAACTGCGTGTTGCGCTCCTTCTGAATGTTGCGGAGCAAGGTGCAGCCCTGTTTGGGTATCTTCACCGTATAGGTAGCACCGCCTTTGTTGATCAACTTGTCGGTCTGAAGCCATGGATTAAGTTCGCGAAGCATACGGTAAGTGGTGCCATTGTTTTTGGCAAACTGGTATAGATCCACATTCTGTCCGCTGAGTGTTACCACTTCGTATGGTATGGGTGAATACAGGTCGCATTTTCGAAGGTGATATCCATAGTCCTGAGGATGCTGGAAGATTAGTTTGATAGCCAGGATACGATACACGTAGCGAGCTGTTTCACTATTGAGTCGTACATCATAGTAGCTCGACACCCCTTGTTTGGTGAGACGACTACGTAGTCCTCCTTCACCACAGTTGTAGGCAGCGGCAGCAGCTGTCCAACTGCCCAAATGATCGTGCAAGGCTTTGATAAACTTGCAGGCTGCACGGGTAGAGGCCTCGATATCGTTGCGCATATCGATCTCATCGTTGATGGCAAGGCCATACGACTGGCCCGTGGTCTTCATAAACTGCCAATAGCCTTGGGCCTTAGCTGGCGAGGTGACATTGACCAAACCGCTCTCTATGACACATAGGTACTTGAAGTCTTGCGGCACTCCATTTTCCTTCAATATGGGTTCGATGACGGGAAAGAAGCGTCCAGCTCGTTTCATCATCAGCAACGTATTGGACTGCCAGTACATATTCACCATCAGCTCTCGATCTAACCCTTCACGAACGTAATAGGTCTCCATAGGCACTCGCTCACCTGCAAAGTACAAGGTGTCGGGAAGGACGGGCGCATAAATACGATAATCTGATTTTAGGGCTTTGGAATAGAGATCATCGGCATTCTCCTTCTGTGTGGCAAAGATAAATACTTGGCCTATAATGGCCACGCTCGACAATATGATAGCTATGATGGCTAGTTTCTTCATTGGCAATGAGGGGGGGGATGGTGTTATCAGCAAAAAACAGTTTATCTACCTTGGTGATTATTACTATTGATCATCTCGGATAGCCGACACACGATGTCGTCGGCTACAGCGGCTTTGCTCTTCAAAGAGCCTTCTTCTATGCGGCCGTCAGCAAAAAGGAAAGTGACTTTGTTGGTATCGTAACCGAATCCAGCTCCGCTGTCTTGAAGTGAATTAAGGACTATGAAATCAAGGTTCTTGCGAGTAAGTTTTCGTTGAGCATGCTCAATCTCGTTGTTGGTCTCCAACGCAAAACCCACCAAGCATTGGTCTTGACGTTTAGCACGACCAAGAGAAGCTAGGATATCGGGGGTTTGTTCCATCACCAGGGTCATACCGTCGTGATCGTTCTGTTTCTTGATCTTGATGTTGGCAGCATTGACGGGACGGAAATCGGCTACAGCCGCCGAGAGTATAGCAGCATCACAGTGGGAATAAGCATCAGTGGCAGCTTCGTACATATCCTGTGCCGACATCACATCTACTCGTTTTATCAGTGGATGACTGATAGAGAGATGTGTAGGGCCCGACACAAGCACGACCTCGGCACCTTCGTTGGCCAACGACATAGCCACAGCATAGCCCATCTTGCCTGTTGAGAAATTGCCCACAAAACGTACTGCGTCGATTTTCTCATATGTTGGTCCTGCTGTAACCAGTACACGTTTGCCTACGAGTTTACCCCTGCGGGCAAAGAAAGTCGCTACTGCGTCCACGATAGCTTCGGGGGCTTCCATGCGACCTTTACCCTTCGATCCACAGGCCAGCTCGCCTTCTGCTGGATCTATTAAAAGACAGCCGTCACTGCGAAGAATAGCAATGTTGCGTTGCACTGCAGGGGAACACCACATCTCGTCGTTCATAGCAGGTGCCATAAAAATGGGCTTGCGAAAAGCCACCAAGAGCGTCGATAGCGCATCATCGCAGATGCCATGTGCCAACTTGCCTATGATGTTGGCGGTAGCTGGAGCCACAACCAAGGCGTCACCCCAATCTTTCATCGAGATATGCTCGGTGGTGTGGTCGTTTTCCACCCCAAAAAGGTCCTTATATACTTTGTTCTGCGACACGGTCTCCAACGTGAGTTCGGTAACAAATTGGAGCGCATGATCGGTAACCACACACCTCACCTCGGCTCCTGCTTTCTTGAGCAGACGCACTATCATAGGAGCCTTATAGGCAGCAATGCCGCCTGTTAGAGCTAGGATTATCTTTTTGCCTTGAAGCATATAATAAACAATATTATTATGTATCACAATAGCCGTCTCGACAACAAGTTGCAGAGACGGCTAACAAGGATATGTAAGAGCCTAAGGAACGAGACTATTCAATCTCTCCGCCTTCGATCACCTCGTTTTCTTTAGCTTCCAAACGTTGCTCTTCTTTGTTCTCCTTGGCAGGGTTACGATAGTTGAGCTCGCCGTCGAGATACTGCTGGATAGCTTCGAGTGTGGGTTTAGGCATCTGCTCATAGTGACGAACAACCTCGATCTGCTCACGGTTTTCGTATATCTCTTCCATGGTGTCGATAGTAGAAGAGAACTCTTCGATCTTCTTGTGAAGCTCTCTCTTCTCTTCGGCGGCTATCTGGTTGGCACGACGAGAAAGCAAAGCAACGGTCTCATACACGTTATCAGTCATCTGACTGAGGTCGTAGATATTACGGGTGATAGTAGTGTTGGTAACGCGGGCTTGATTTTTCTTTTCTTCCATGATATTTAATAGAATTATTTCTTACTTTTCTTGTGATTCGATTTGGGCTAACAAAGCCTTGGTCTTATTGTATATGTTTTGCGACGTTGACAGATATTTAGAATCTGTAAACGAGGCAACAAAATTTTCAAAATCGACGATTACGGCCTGAAGTCGCTCTTTCATCTTGCTTTCTTGGCTGTTGGAGGCATAGAGATAACCAGATCTAAGGATAGTGAACATAGCCTCTTCTTTGTACTGCGAATGAGGATAGAGGTTTAAGAAGTTCTTCAGCGACACATAGGCAGCATGATAATTCTCAGTACGATAATACCCCATCGCTATCTCAAAATCTTTTTTCTCCAACTGAGACTGCAACTTATCTAGACATGCATTCACTTCAGGGATACGGGTACTTTGAGGATAACGATCGGCAAAATACTCGAAATCTTTTATGGCATCTTTTGATATTGACTGATCAAGGCTATAGGAAGGTGCCTCCAAATACTTGCAGTAGGCAGAAAGGTATAGTGCGTCCTCTGCATAGGTGCTATAAGGATACTTACGGTTGAACGTCGAAAAATTGTAAGCTGCTAATGCATAGCTTCCACTCTTATAAAGCGTGTTGCAATAATACCAAGCAATGTTCTCAGCCTGATCTTTGTTGCGGAAATGTACCTGCAAATTTTCAAATAGTTGACGGGCTTTCGTATAACGACCTTGCTGATAATACTCTACAGCAGCCTTATATTGGGCATCATAGTCGGCACTTTTCAAGAGTTTTTCGTAGCCGTCACAACTTGACAATACAATGACTGCCAGCACAATTATTATTGTACGAACACAATTCTTCATAATTGCAAAAATACATTTTTTTTTATATATACAAATAAAAAAAGAGTCGAAACTCACTTTGTGCACCAGAGTAGCTGATTCTTGAACTAATAGACGAATCAACTTTGGCATGGATTCGGCATGCAATCGGCATGAATTCAGCCCCAAGCTGTCACGAAGTGTCCACTATACTAACCAGCAGATAACGGCGCCTATATCATCAATCAAACAACGGAGCTTAAACCATCAAAGAGTTCCGGATTAAAATACAAACTACTTATGTAACATCTACATTGATATTTTATCAAAAAAATTGTGGAACTGACATTAATTAAAAAGAGTAAAACATTTTTCAAACCAAAATAATTAACTAATTTCCTATCGAACAATAAAACAACAACGGAGCAAAACAAAAACACGGAAACCAAAACGATAAAATCAAAAAAAAGATAAAAAGTACCAAGTGTGCTACAAAAATATTATTTGATTCAAAAAAAATCGCCGCAAGCTAACCTACGACGATTACTATCTTTGGAATACTAGTGTCGAAAAAAAACTCAGAAAACGAAAAATGCTACAACAGCGCTAAACAACGAAACAGCTAGTATAGATTTAATAATAAGTTGCTTTGCCAACAGTCGAATCATACATTTTTTATATTTAATATGATCAACATATATTGCAAGACTTTCGGAATCGATATTTTCTAAGAGGGGGAAATCACATGAATCTACAAAGTTCATACGCTTTTCAAATATTGAATAAACGCGATTATAAAACTTCATCGAATCAACATGTCTGCTCAATACAGAATAAGGATGTTCAACGGAAAGTCTATAATCAACAACAGAATCAGTAGTAGTCACATCATTCCTATATGCAACACTGATGTTCTGCATGGAGAACTGGTTCATGATTTCATTTATTTCCTGTTTCATCTATTACTATTTTTTGCAAAGATGGACTTTTAATTCAATTTGGTAATGCAAAAATATTAAAAGAATGGCGGAAATAGCAAATTTGAATAACATAAACAAAACCGGGGTAGAAATATAAAAACAAACATCAAAACCTATTAAGCATTATATTTCATTTAGTTAAACAATAAGAAAACTACAAAGGATAACAAACATCAAAAAAACATAGTCAGAACAGATTAAACACTAAACAAAACAATTTCACCCATTTAAATATGTCAATAAAAATATCGTAAAAATAGAGAAAGTAGGCGATAGACAACAGCAGAAATTGTTGAATTGTAATATTCGGACACTATCAAAACAACAAAAATTCGCCAAAACAGAAATTCAGAGCAAGAAAAGACTTGATTTTCTCGGCAACCTCAAAGCAAACAGGCAAAAACGACAATAGCAACAAAAGAACATGAATATATCAATTCAACAACAACATTAACTACAATTATAGACACATACATAGTTATTTATTAAATATTTAAGTGAAATACAAAAACATATATCACAATATAGAAAAACACAATACAACAACAGAAATTCCGTAGAATTTCACATAAATATAGACAAGCATATACAAAAAATTGCACCAAACAAACAACAACAAATAACAATACACATGAAGAACTATATTTCAATAGAATTAAAAGTCCAAAACATCAAGAATTTGTAGAATTCAAACACAATACAACAAGAAAATCAACACAAGGAAACCAAAGAAAGAAAGCAAAGAACTAAAGGACACATGGTTCACCAACGAAAAGATTCAGCACCGAAGGTTCTCATTACAAAAAAGGACGACAACATACAATCATCCAGCCAAAAGATGATTGTACAACCACCACCCCACACCATACAACAAAGAACGATTGGATGGTGGCACATACAAAAAAAGGGAGCAGATTAGAGTGAAAACAACAAAGTCATATTATCAAGTACGAACAAACTATAACGCTAACAATCACACCTGTTGAAGTAAATACATATATTCATTGAGAATAAAACAACGACTAAGAATCAGAAACACAAAGGAAAAAGATAACCCACCGGAGAATTAACCCCAGTGGGAATATCGAAACGGAATACTAGTGTCTAACCAAAATATCGATTACAAACCTACCTTACTGAATCAGAAAGCCACACAAAGAACAATAGTCAGAATCGAAGCCACTGACAAAGATGCTACCGCAGCACCAAAAAACATACGTTTTATAGCTACACGGTAGATGGCCTTCTTGTAGTTGACATGATCAATATACATGTCAATTTCGGATCTAGTCATATTTTTTGAGAAGGAGATTACATTATAATCTATAAAATTGATGCGTTTCTCTAACTTTCTGTAGAGCTTTTCACACTTTCTTTCTGAAGCAAGCGCCTTAAACATAGAAACCGAAGGATGCTCTATAGAGCCAATGGCAGATGAAACAAACATTGCATCAACATTCATTTCCACATTCGATTTCACTACAGCTTCAGAATAATTCATGACCATTACTTTATTATAGTTTTTCTTAATTTCGTTATTAAACTATCGTTTTTAAAACACATGAATCGTACACTTGTTCACGTAACGACTTTGCAAAAATACACACACTTGACAAATGCAAAAAATATTTGATAATTGTAGACAACGGACAAAGCGATAGAATAATACAAACGCCACCTCACACATAACAAACTAATTTTCAACCATAAAACTCAATCACTCAACCAATATAAATTGTATCACTCGTACACAATTGTAAAATTCGAACAAATAGCATATTAAATATAAACCAATAATCTAAGCACCATTTAGTAAACAATTTAAAAGTTTTTACAACTTTACAAAAAGAACTTACGAATTTTGACTAATTGTTATATTCGTACATACCAAAACAACAAAATTTTGGCCAAACACTAATTCTAAGGCCAACAAAAACCCCATTTTTTGAGATATTGCAACGAAATCAGGGAAACCGGAACGAAGATAACAAAATAAGCAATTAACCAATCACTACAAAAATAAAAACAAACAAAAACAATCATATCTACATATAATTCAGAAATATAAAGATAATACAAAAACATAGTTTACACCTAAGCAAACACAAGTTACCCACCCACTTTTACGCGAAATTTTACATAAATAATCACAAAATAACAAAACAAGAAATAATGACACAACGGCACAAAGTTAAAATACTCTACAAACACGACATATCACTTTATTTTCACAACATTAAACAAGATTATTATTCAATAAATTTACAAATCAAGACATCCACAATTTACAATTCCACACCGAAACTTTATTTCAAACAACTATGCATCCAAAACCTATGGTCCAGCAGTCCTCATTCTAAGATTTTTTAAGCCATTTAACCTTTCTAACACCTCGAACACCAAACGGAAGATCAAAGTCGACCTTCATTGACTCATGTCGCCCCCCCCCATCAGCACAACTGACAACAAAGGACAACTACGCCTCAATTTTTATAAATTAAGTACTCTTTTTAATAAAACATCCATTTTCTTGTTTTTTTTTGTATCTTTGCAAACTCAAATGATCAACCAAGAGACCATACAACAGATACTCGACGCCACTCATATTGAAGAGGTTGTAGGCGAGTTTGTGTCACTCCGAAAGAGAGGCTCAAACTATATTGCCTGTTGTCCTTTCCACGATGAGAAGACCCCATCGTTCAGTATCAGTCCAGCAAAAAACATCTACAAATGTTTCGGATGCGGAAAAGCCGGCGACAGTGTGCGTTTCTTGATGGATCACGACCACCTCTCCTACCCTGACGCACTTAGGTATCTTGCCCGCAAATACAATATTACGATAGCAGAGGAGAGACTGACAGAAGAGCAACAAGAGAAGAAAAACGAACGAGACTCTCTGTTTCATCTGTCGGAGTTCGCCCAGCAATATTTTGCTGATAAACTCTTCAACGATGAGATGGGAGCAGCTATCGGACTAAGTTACTTTCACCAACGTGGTATGAGCGACGAAATCATAAAGTCGTTCGGACTGGGTTTCTGTCTTGATGAATGGGACGATTTTACCAAACATGCGCGTCAGCATGGTTATAGCGACACTGTATTAGAGAAAACAGGGCTCTCTATTTTCAAGGACGACGGCAAATGTTACGACCGCTTCCGCGGACGTGTTATGTTTCCCATTTATACCATCAGCGGTCGTGTTCAAGGGTTCAGTGGACGAATACTTTCCAGCGATAAAACCAAAGCCAAATATGTAAACTCTCCCGAATCAGAGATCTACCTAAAGAAAAACTCTCTTTATGGTATCTACCAGGCCAAATCGTCGATTGTGAAAGCCGATAAATGTTATCTTGTAGAGGGCAATATCGACGTAGTGTCTATGCACCAATCTGGCGTCACCAACACGGTAGCCTCATGCGGCACCTCGCTCACAGACTTACAAGCCCGCATGATAGCACGTTTTTCCAGAAACGTGACCGTGGTTTACGACGGTGATTCCGCCGGCATCAAAGCAACACTCCGAGCTGTCAACATACTTCTCGAAGAGGGCATGCACGTACGTATGGTGCTATTTCCCGACGGCGACGATCCTGACAGCTATGCACAAAAATACGGATCATCGGCACTGCAAGAATACCTCAAAGAACACGAAGAAAACTTTGTGCTTTACAAGACCCGCGTATTGGCTGACGAAGTTAAAGGTGACCCCATAAAAAAAGCACAGATCCTCACCGAGATCGTACAGACTATCGCTTTAGTGCCCGACATGTTAGAACGCACAGAATATGTAAGACTGTGCTCGTCGATACTCAACATGCCCGAGCATACGCTGCAAACCGAGCTCGCCAAAGCCCTATCTACACGTGCGCGCAAGCAATACGAACAACAGCATCCCACCGAGACTGGCACCACCACTGCCGCAACGCAGGTTGCCACATCCGGACTGGTTGTAGATGCTCACGGTAACATCAAGCAAAGTGGAGCCGAGAAACCTTCTACCTCCACACCCGACCCCGAAGCTCAAATCTTCGAGGGTGAGCTAGGCATTCCAAGTACTCCGTCTGCAACAGAACAGACAGCCACACATGCTCCCGTCGTCACAACACTTCAACCTGATGAGATACAGGAACGCAAGATCATAGAGTTGCTCCTCAACCAAGGATCTATCGTAATGGACTATCCTGTGAAAGACGCAGATGGCAATATTTCCAATGAGAATTATTTCGTAGCCGCTGTCATAGTGGGCGAACTAAATGCTGACGAAGTGACATTCGATAATCCTATATATCAAAGTATATTTAACGACTTTGCCAGACATATCGACAACGGAGAGCTGGCTAATATCGATGACTACACCAACAGTCCAGACGAACATATTCGCAGTCTTGCAGCCGAACTACTAATCAACGACACTCAGATCAGCCCCCTATGGGCAAAGAAAAACATCCACACCCCTATGCCTGAGCAACGCATCACCCAAGATGTGCTCTATGCTATCCGAACACTTAAACTCAGAAAACTCGACAGAAAAATCAATGCAAACAGCCGACAGATGACACTCCTCAATACCGACGAGGAGATGAAGTTCCTATTGCAAGAGAAGATGCATCTTGTACATCTTCGTTGGGAACTCTGTGCACAGTTGAAATGCGTTGTCAAATAACCATGACTCACACTATCTAATACTACTCTTCTATATCAAGAATTATACAACCAAAACATAATAAAGAATGAAAGATAGAGAACAAGAAATCGAGAAGATCAAATGCCAATACGACATTATTGGTGACGACCCCAAACTAAACCTGGCATTGAACAAATCCATACAAGTAGCCGATTCCGACCTCAGCATCTTCATCACCGGAGAGAGCGGCGTAGGCAAGGATGTCTTCTCAAAGATTATACACAACCTCAGCGACCGTAAGCACAAGAAACTGATAGCAGTAAACTGCGGCGCACTGCCCGAAGGTACTATCGAGAGTGAACTCTTCGGACACAAGAAAGGATCATTCACTGGAGCAGAGAAAGACCGCAAAGGTTATTTCGAAGAAGCCGACGGAGGCACTATTTTCCTAGACGAGGTAGGAGAGTTGCCCATGTCGATGCAGGTGAAGCTGCTTCGCGTACTAGAGAACCACGAGATTCTCCCCGTAGGTATGTCTGAACCCAAGAAAGTAGATGTGCGTGTAGTAGCTGCTACAAATGTCGATATCCAGTCGGCCATCAAATCCGGACGTTTCCGCGAAGACCTCTACTACCGACTCAACCAAATAGCTATATACATACCACCACTGCGCGAACGACGCGAGGACATACCAATGCTCTTTCGCAAGTTTGCTTCTGACTTTGCAGAACGCTACCGGGGCAAAATGAAACCCGTACTCCTCACTGAGGACGGTCGCGAATACATCAAAGGCTATCCTTGGTTCGGAAACATCCGCGAACTGAAAAACATCACTGAACAAATCTCTATCGTAGAGACCGAACGAAACATCTCTAAAGCCATACTGCAAAACTATCTCAACTACGTGCCAGAAGAGAAGATGCCGGCCATATACCAAGGCGCCCATGCCTCCGACATGCCCTTGTCTGAACGAGAGCTACTCTTAAAAGCCCTCGACCTCAACATGATCGTAAGCGAGATGCGAAACGAAATCAACGGATTAAAACAGGTTGTTGCCAACCTCGCGCAGTCTGGGATCCCACCCACAACAACAACCAGTATGCATACCGTGGTGCCAGACACCTTTGAGACTCTCGACAACTATACTCCGCACTTTGCCGATTCCGACAATCATCTTCGTATCGCCCCAACTGCCCAGACACCTATTGAGGAAGCAGAATTCCAAGAGTCCGAAGTAGTGGAAGAAAGCAAAGTAACACAGACCCTTGAAGAAATGGAGCGCAAAGCCATATCCGATGCACTCCACCGCAACAACGGAAACCGTCGCAACACTGCCGTAGAACTGGGCATATCCGAACGCACACTCTATCGCAAAATAAGCGACTATAATATCGAATAGTAACAATATAGAAGAAACGAAAAGGATTTTATAGAAAACAATGGAAGCAATACAGATCACATTACCTTCATCCAAAAGTCTATCGAATCGTTGGCTCGCACTCGATTTCATGAGCCGCAACGGCATACGTATCAAAAACCTTTCTTCTGCCGACGACACGCAAATTTTCAAACGCTTGCTACGTCAAGCAAAACTGGGACGCCGTCACACCTACGACTGCCGCGATGCAGGCACTGCCGCTCGTTTCCTCACTGCCCTATTGGCTGTAACCCCAGGAACCCACACCATCACTGGCAGTCCTCGTTTGTGTCAGCGACCTATAGCCCCTCTTGTTGACGCCCTACGATCTATCGGTGCAAAAATTCAATACACTGAAAACGAAGGATTCATTCCTCTCAAAATAGAAGGCGTAATACCCACAGGCAGCCGACTTGCCATCGACGGGTCACAAAGTTCGCAGTTCGTATCGGCACTCCTGCTAGCTGCTGCCGCTATGCCTAAAGGTATGGCTGTAGAAGTGATAGGTAACGATGCCTCGGCACCTTATATCAGAATGACCCTCGACGCCCTCGAACAAAGCGGCATTCGGTACACCCTCAAAGGAAATCCACCCGCCTACTATGTAGAGCACACACTACCCCAAGTAGAGATGTACTCCATCGAAAAAGACTGGTCGGCAGCTTCCTATTTCTACAACGTGGTACTTTTCGCATCACACCCAATCCTGTTACACATGTCTGGTCTCGTATATCCCTCGTTGCAAGGAGATAGTGCCACACAGGAAATTTATAAGCACTTCGGAGTTCGCACTCGTTCTGTTGGTCAAGCTATAGAGATAGACCGTACTGAGGAATGTACCGATACTTTCGAATACGACTTTTTCTATGCCCCTGATCTCTTTCCATCTGTTGCAGTTGCTTGTGCTGCTATGGGTGTATCTGCACGACTTACTGGAATAGCCAACCTTCGTCTCAAAGAGTCAGACCGCATCAACGCTGTAGCCACCGAGCTCCAAAAACTCAATGCCAAAGTCGAGGTATCTGACGATTCCATGATTATTCACCCCTCTAAACTCACTTACAGTAAGCCCATAGACTCACACAACGACCATCGCATCGCTATGGCCTTCGGTAGTCTCAAAGCCCTCTTCCCAGAGTTGGAGGTTATGAATCCCGACGTCGTGTCTAAATCCTTCCCCAATTTCTTCGAAATGCTCAACCGGAGCTTGGCAGAATAAAGAACTAGTACCTCAATGCCATAGCTCACACGACGGAGGCGCCACGAAGCATAATAGAAAAGTCTCTGAATAAAGATCAATCTATCCTTCCGCTCCTTCATAAACATAAAACCAACGGCTAGCCCCCAAAAGTATCGGCTGGCCGTTTTTTTTATTATCTAACAAACGTTTAATGATAAAAATCGCAGCTAATATTCCCCATCCATATAGCTCTCATCCGTCAGCGATCTCATTAATTGCTGAATTCAATCTTTTTCTAGGGCGAGTATTCAGCATCAACCTGGCTGTAGGTAGGACATCCTTGTTTAAGGTCTGAAAATCAGTTCCTTTTGGAATATTCTGCCGGTACAGGCCATTGGTATTCTCGTTGGCTCCCCTTTCCCAAGAATGGTATGGCTTAGCAAAGAATATGCTGATTCCCAAAGCCTCAGAGACTTTCTCATGGTGTACAAACTCACGGCCGTTGTCGAAGGTAAGCGTATGCAGATACACTTTGAACGGCATCAGCATCTGTATGATGGCATCAGCCACATTGTCGGCACCTTTGTCTTCCAGCTGCGCCGACCAT
>JAZUDW010000112.1:0-26465 GCA_045639845.1 Bacteroidales bacterium | reverse complement strand
ATTTTTAAGCAAATCACAACTCGGCGATCATCTGAGATGTTATAGGACGGTTGTGCATTCACAATGCAAAGATACGATTTTTAAGCAAATCACAACTCGGCGATCATCTGAGATGTTATAGGACGGTTGTGCATTCACAATGCAAAGATACGATTTTTAAGCAAATCACAACGGGGTTGTGGGTGGTGTTCGACCACTTGACGTTGTGCATTCACAATGCAAAGATACGATTTTTAAGCAAATCACAACCCATCGTGTTCTGTGATAAAATCAAACACAGTTGTGCATTCACAATGCAAAGATACGATTTTTAAGCAAATCACAACGCAAGTAAAAGTTGAAGTAAAGAGATGTCTGTTGTGCATTCACAATGCAAAGATACGATTTTTAAGCAAATCACAACGCCTTTGACAATCACAATCTCCTCTGTTTTGTTGTGCATTCACAATGCAAAGATACGATTTTTAAGCAAATCACAACATTAAACGAAACTCTTCCAACTGACTGCGGTTGTGCATTCACAATGCAAAGATACGATTTTTAAGCAAATCACAACTAGTGAGTTTGAAGAAGATATGCCAAAACGTTGTGCATTCACAATGCAAAGATACGATTTTTAAGCAAATCACAACTTGAACACGGTGCATTCCTTCTCGGTTGGGTTGTGCATTCACAATGCAAAGATACGATTTTTAAGCAAATCACAACACTGACACCCAAAAACAAGCAGCAATGATAGTTGTGCATTCACAATGCAAAGATACGATTTTTAAGCAAATCACAACTCACCAAATGTTTGAGGTGTTTCTGCAAATGTTGTGCATTCACAATGCAAAGATACGATTTTTAAGCAAATCACAACCCTCGTAGGCTTCGGGGTATTCGGCTTGCAGTTGTGCATTCACAATGCAAAGATACGATTTTTAAGCAAATCACAACCTTCACGCTCGTCTTCCAGTCCTATGAGCGGTTGTGCATTCACAATGCAAAGATACGATTTTTAAGCAAATCACAACTCCTATGGCTGACAAGCCGGAGAAAGACAGTTGTGCATTCACAATGCAAAGATACGATTTTTAAGCAAATCACAACGGCCACCTCCGTCGCCTCCTAGGCAATAGCGTTGTGCATTCACAATGCAAAGATACGATTTTTAAGCAAATCACAACGCTTGCGCGGGTGGATCATGGGCAGGATGGGGTGTGCATTCTGTTTTGGTGTACTGATGCAATATACTTTGGATCACGAAACAGAAAGCATTGTTTCTTATCTATAGAATGTCGATTATGATGAGCGATATGTGTTTGCCGATTAATATGCTTTTGCCCTTTCAGGGCGTGTGGATGTTATGTTCGCCAGCCTCGTTGGGCCCTCAAGGCGATGCCATGTAAACCCAAGAGCCCCAAGGTGTCGCTTCGCTTTGCCTTGGGCTGAAAGCATAATACCCTTTCAGTGCGTTGTGTGGGGGATGAATAACAATAGGGGAAACAGATGATGCCGCAACTAAAGAAAAAATCAAATCATTTTGCGCAGGGATGCCCAGAATGGGCAGCAAGCTTTTGCTGCCTATGGCAACACTACCTTGCTGGCTGTATCGACCATTGGGCTACTCTGCTGTGAGGGCTGGCTGGCAAAGGGGGGGGCAAAGGGTCGCCGTAGCTTTGAGCCCTTCTTTTGTTTGCGGCTAAGCCTCCTGTGTGCGTCGGCTTTTTGCCTTCGGCACCCTTGGCGGGAGCGACACGGGTGCACTTCTTTCCGGACTTGGTGAAATAAGACTGCTCGTGAGGGATGCGGCGGTTGACCTCCTTCCACCTGGCGCCGAAGAAAGACTCGTCCTGGAAGTTCTTCTTGAAGAGAAAAACAGCTTTGTTGGCGATGATTTTCGGAATTGTGGTCTGGAGATCCTTGCGAAACTGGAAGTCGAAGATGGCGATTTTATCGCTGAATTGCTGGAGGTTCATAAAAAAATTTTGTCAGTTTGAAAAAAGTTTGTATTTTTGCAAATCGATAGCATCATAAGGTATGTAGCGAGTTTTATCGCTCTCTTATGGTGCTATCATTTTTTTAGGAGGTTGATCTGTGGCAGTATAAAGACTGATGTTGCCAGTGTCCTTGTAGTGACAGAAGTGTATATAGATATCTTTACCTCCGATATCCAACTTGTAGTAGTAATAATAATCCAATCTTTTCTTGAAAGACAATGTTCTTGGGTTAGTGTTATGCCCCAAATCTACTTCATCGTACCCGATGAATCGAGCATTTTTAAGTATGGATTGGTCAATGAGAATGTTGTTCTTTACCCAGAACAACTCGCTTCCGTACAGACTTTGAGAGAAATGCTTGATAGGAGTTTTGACGCTGAGGTCCATCATTATGGTATCGTCTCCAATCTGACAGGGGAAAGGTTTCTTGCGATTAGAAGACAAGGCTTCGTTGCGGGCGTAGTCGCGCCATAATTTCTTTGTTTCGGAGTCTGCATCGGAAGGAGCCTTTGTGAAGTATGATGCTTTGTCGGAGAAGATCTGTCCGGTCTTGGCAGGGTTGCCTTCGAGACCCTGGTTGCGGACGGTCTTGTTTGGGTTGTTTGGTGTGACAGGTTCGTCGGTCTGCTGCCAGTCGCACTTGCAGTTCCAAAGGGTGCCGGGCTGGTTGTGGTTCCAGAAGGGGTCGTCCTTGGCCCAGACGCGGTTATAGAAGGGGATGTGCTGCTCGCGAATGGTGGCAGAGCGAGAGGGCAGCCACATGATGTTGGGGAACAGGGAACGCTCTTCGGAGGAGTCCCACTCGGACCACTGCTTGGCGGTGCGGGAACGTGCGACGGCGGTGTTATATTCAGCGGCGAGCCAACGGTTGAACTTGTTTACCTCGATGCGTCCGTCCTCGATGTCGCCGTTGGCAGATACATCCTGACGGATGCGCTGAGTGGCGACATAGGCCTTGTAGGCGGCGAAGCGGGATACGTTGGCATCGAGCTGAGCATGGAGGTCGGTGAAAGAGCCGTCGGCGAAGACAGAGCCCACGCCACGGCGGAGGGATTTTTCGTATTGGTCGAAGAGTTCCTTTGAGATTGGGTCGTCGGAACTGGAGATGGAAGACACGAGGTTATCGATGTTTTGATGAGAAAGGAGCATGTATTTACCACTCTCAGCATTTATGAACCGTGTGGTGCAGTCGCGGAGCTTGAAGCGGTCGGCTATGTCGTAGAGGAGGTCGAGGGCTGAGGGTATGGAGCCACGCTCAGCCCTTAGGCGAAAAAATCGAGACCGTCTTTGTGGGATAGCTGCTCGGAAGCCATGGAGCGGAGGCCGGTGACCTCGATTCCGAACCTATCCTTGACCCATGCGGGGTCGATGTCGAAGAAGGCGGCAGCCTGAATGGTCTGCTGGAAGAGTTCGGAGGTGTCTTCCTGCTCGGAGTATTTGAATCGGAGACCCTGAGGTACGATGCCGAGGTTGGCGAGAGCGGGGAGGACTGTGTTGGTCATGGTGTTCTCGACGAGGACCATGTCGGAGAGGACAATCTGGGAGTTGAGATGAGCGGATGTCTTCTCCTTGGAGTTGGAGCCGAACTCGGTGTCCTGACCAAGGACGGCACCATTGATGAGGAGGGAGAGCTCGTTTGTGCAAAGGCGGATGAGACCCTGATAGGTCTCGCCGTTGGAGGAGTTGGTGTCGGCGAAGCCAATCTCATCGTCGGTGTCGATGACATAGTTGGCACCGGATCCTACATTGCGAAGCATCTCCTCGTACTAGTGGCGGAGTTCCTGGTCCTGTGTGTTGGTCTTGATGAAGCGAGGAGGCATGCCACAGATTTCGCAGAACTCGGACCAGCAGGCCTGTGCGAAACGCTTGTAGAGGACATGGGGGACGGCCTGGTCGAGGAACCGAACGAACTTAGCCAGGGAGACAAGAACGGGGAGCATGCACTTCCATTCGTCTTCCTTAGAAAGAAAAGAAAGTAACAAACCTGCTGCTGATCCAGGGGCGTATCCCCCTGGAAAGGTGGCGCAAAAAAATAAACAATCATGGATGTAGTCAATATTGAGAAACTGAAAGAAGAACACGGCAGAATCTTCACTGCCAAAGCAGACGGTATGACGGCCTATTTCCGAAAGCCTACGAGAAAGGAGCTAAGCTATGCGCTTACACTGCAGGGAAAGCCACTGGAGATGACAGAGGTGTTGCTGAAGCAGTGCTTTGTGGCTGGTGACAAGGCGATGATCGAGGAGACGGAATACCTTCTCGGATGTGCCCCTATTGCCGAAAAACTTTTAGAGGTTAAGTCTGTAGAGCTGGGGGAGTGCTAAGGTCGGCCGACGGTGGTATTGAGGCAGACTGGGTGGGTTACATCGATACGATGCTGGAATACTATCTGCATATAGACCCGGAGAGGCTGACGGATGAGGAATGGGCGGCGAAGTTTGCCCGTCTGGTGGACATACGAAAGAAGGAGGGTGGTGTAAAACCTACTTATGTCGGTTCTCCCACTTGACGCATTTGCGTAGGAACCATAATGTTAAAACAACAGAAAGCAGTGTAGTCATGGCTTTGTGATTTTTTGCAAATTTACATAAAAAAACGGATTTTACACACAGACAGATAAAAATAATCAAGAAAGAAACCGCAGAATTTCGCATCTTTGTAATTTGAACACAAAACGTTACACAAATGAAAACCTGCGGTTTAGATGTGCACAAAGATACGATATTTTGTGCAATATACGATGGAAAAGATTCAAAAGTTGAAAAATTCGGCTCATTTACGCCAGAGCTACAGCGAATGTGCGACTACATCAAGACACATTCGGTAGAGGTGGTGTCGATGGAGAGTACGGGCATCTACATAGATGCGATACGAACCAGGCTGAGGCGGAACGGACTGAAGTCCGTAGTGGTCAATCCATATCTCATCAAGCAGATGCCGGGGCGAAAGAGCGACGTGAAAGACTCGATATGGATAGCGAAACTGGCCTACAAGCAGATGCTGCCATCAAGTTTTGTGCCCGACACGGTGCTGGCCGAGCTCAGGACCTACACCCGAGGGTACAACCGCTACGTAAAGAGGCAGGTTCAGGTGCTGACGGCGATGGACAGGATACTCGTATCGGGCGGAATAAGGCTCAGCAGTGTGCTGAGCAAGATTTCGACGAAGAGCTTCCTCGATGTGGCCAAGGCAGTGGCGGACGGGGAGGAAGACCCGTGCAAGCTGGCCGAACATGTCCATGGGAGGGCGCGCAACAAGCCGGAGACGATGGCGGCATTGAGCGGATGCGTGGAGGAGCGGCACAGGTGGCAGCTCAGTCAGGCTCTGGAGGAATATGCCCTGTATCAGGAACGGATATCGGAATCACAGACAAAGATGGAGGGGCTTGCAGAGGCCCACTACCACGAAGAGATACGACTGATACAGACAATTCCCGGAATCAGCAAGACCTCCGCCATCTGCATAATCGCGGAAATTGGCTCGGACATGAGTGCCTTCGGCAGCAGCGGGAGGCTCTGCGGATGGGCGGGGCTTCGTCCTCTCAACGACGAAAGCGCTGGCAGGTACAAGTCCACCGCCATCACCAAGGGCGGCAGCAACCTCAAGCCGATGCGCGTGCAGTGCGCCTGGGAGCATCCCGTACAAAGGGGAGCCGGTTTCAAGCCTTCTTCAATAGGCTCGTCGGCCGAAAAAGCCCTAAAAAGGCCATCATCGCTGTAGCCCGAAAACTCCTTGTCACAATTTATGCAATCCTTTCCAATCGCATAGAGTATTGCCCCGAAAAGGGGAACGCCCAACTTACCCAGCGACAACTTTCGTCCAAGATGAGGTATCTCAGATCTCAATTGGAAAGGCTGGAAATGATTTCGCCTTCTTTGATCCTTGACGACCACAATAGCGAAAAGACCGTGTATCTTTGTGGCAGCGCATGCCCTCCGGGCAGTGACGACTCCGTTTGCAAATAGGTCTATCTTACGCCTCGATCTGAGGCTTTATGCACACAGACAAGGACTATTCCGCCTTATAGGTAAAGTCCGAAGAGGAAAATCGCATCACCCCAATGCGTTTGTTGCTTATGGGTTTGGGGTAGTATTTATAGAGGAAAGATACAAATAATATTCGATTCAGTAATTGTTAGAGATATATTATTCGTGACAGATTGGCAATAGTGGCCAAAAATAAAAAAAAGGGGAAAGCAAATCGGTATAGATTCAGGATTCTATGAGAAATAATTTATGGTACTATTTGTTCTGAACGGAAGGGATTATTGATCATATTCTTGAGAATGATTGCTGACTATGCTTTTGCAAATCCTACTTGTCTTTGTCGTGAACCTATTCAAAATACACACCCCAAAGACAAATACATACTGTACTCGGCGGATGGATCTTTACCTCCCTCTGGTCGGTGAAGATTCTGCACCTCGGGAAAAGCCAAAAAAGAAAGCTTTTTGATTCTCTTTTTTGCCATTTCGCTCGGTTTTTGTATCTTTGCAATGCTGTAGCTGTAAGGATATCGAGTGTGTAACATCTTGATTGTGGTAGGCTATGGCGGTAATATTATATAAATCAAAAATAATTAGATATGGAAAAAGAACTAAAAGGTACTAAGACCGAGAAAAACTTGATGGATGCTTTTGCTGGCGAATCGCAGGCTAGAAACAAATACACGTATTATGCTTCTGTGGCTAAGAAGGAAGGGTACGAACAGATTGCGGCTCTTTTTCAGGAGACGGCCGATCAAGAGAAGGAACATGCCAAGATGTGGTTCAAGCTGTGTCACGGTATAGGCGACACGATGGAGAATCTTCGTGCTGCTGCTGATGGTGAGAACGATGAATGGACGGATATGTATCCTCGTATGGCTCAAGAGGCTCGCGAAGAGGGATTTACCCGTATTGCTGCTCTCTTTGAACTGGTGGCCAAGGTAGAGAAAGCCCACGAGGAACGCTATAGAAAATTGTTGCAAAATATTGAAGATGGTGTTGTCTTCAGTCGTGAGGGCGACTGTATCTGGCAGTGTCGCAACTGTGGACATCTGCATTTCGGAAAGAAAGCTCCTGAGATGTGCCCTGTGTGCTCGCATCCCAAGGCTTACTTCCAATTGAAGGCTGAGAATTTCTAATAGGTGAGTGTGGAGGCGGTATTGTTGAACTGCTTTCTTCTTGAATAGAATGAGCGGCCTGCTCGATTCATCAACATTCTTGTGATCGGAGAACAGTGGTCGGTGGTCCGACGGTGTGGTATCAAATGATTGATGATTAATGATTGGTGATGAGTGATCTTTCGGTGATCGGACAAATGCATGTGCTGTGTAGTATCGTCTGATCACTCATCACTGATTATTGTTATTAAAAAAAATATAATATGAAAAAAATCCGTGTTTACCGATGGCTGATGGTTCTCGGCATATTGCTGAGCAGCGTGTCGGCATGGTGCCAAGTTTCTCCTCGAGACTGTGGCCTGGATAGTGCTACTACCGGCGAAGGTCGTTACTGGGCTTTGTATAGGGCTCATTGCATGGCGGCAGAGTCGGGGTCGTGGGTGGATTACAGCGGTATAGATACTCTTTATATCACGTTGCCATCCGATTTCAGGACGATGCCGCTTTCTCGTACCAATGATTTCAAGGGATTGGTGCTCTTTGTGCAGAATGATGTGAAGGATGGTGCTCTTTTTAGCATGTCGGCTCCTCGGCAACCTTTGGCGTTGGATAAGCACCGGGTTGACGGACTCGACTACCGCGATGTGGACGAGCTGTCGCGAGGTTGGCATCTGCTTATCCTCAATGATGCGCACCCGTGGGTGGCACAGCGTATAGGCTATGGTTATCCTCAGTATAGGAGCGATGTGGTGCTGGTGCACGATGGGATGGGTATCAATGCCCCTGTGGCTCCATACAATACTGACTCTACGGTTCTTAAAGCCTATCATTGTGCGACAGATACTATGCTCAAGACTTTTGAGAATCTGACTTTTCATCGTTTGCCGTCGCGGCATAAGACCTATTGCGTAGGGGTGAGCTGCCAGAACAATGTGCTGATACGCAATGTGCACATCACTACGCCCAAGAGCAAGATGATAGCTGACGGCGCTATCAGTGTGAGTGCCTGTACTAATGTGAGAATGGAGTCGGTGACGGTGGAGGGTACCTATTCGGGTTATGGCCGTTGGCGCGATTACGGTTATGCTTTTTCGATGAACAATGTGTGGAATGCGAGTTTCAAAGATGTGGTGGCCGATGCCAACTGGGGTGTGTTTGGTACCAATAATATGAGCAACACTACGTTGGTGAACTGTGATGTGAACCGTTTTGATATTCATTGCTATGGGCGTGATGCTCGCCTGGTGGGGTGTACGTTGCGTCAGCGTCAGACGCAGTTCTCTTCGATGTATGGCACGGTGGAGTTCGACAGTTGTCGATTCATCGATTGCATACCGGTGCGGGAACGGTCGTCGTACAATGCCTATACGCCTTTCGACATAGTGATGCGCGACTGTGTGTTTGAACCTACGCTGCGCTATCATGCCTTGGTCAACATTATGTTGCTCGATACGAGTATCAATAGCAGACCGGAGCTGAGTGTGAAGTGTTGGCCTAATATTGTGATTGAAAATCTAACCATCGTGGCACCGCCGTCGGTGCGCCGTTGTTATGTGATAGACCCTACGGGAACATTGAGCGAATGCAAGAAACCAATGGACTATATCTCGCATGTGGATGTGTCGGTAAAGAAGGTGGTGCGTCGCAATGGCCGGCCTGCCCGTATGAAGGTGTTATTGTCTTCGCATCCTTTCAAAACAAAAAGAATGCTGACGGTTAGCGGCGTTGAGATGGAGTAGGGTGTCTGTTTTTATTTGATGAATTGATGAATGTGCCTTTTGAAGATTGGTCCCTTGTTTTTATCATCACTTATCATCACTAAAAAAGTTAAGAGTGAACTGCGGTCGGACAATTGCTGTTGTCTTCCCACAGTTCACTCTTTTTATACTGTTGGATAGATCGGTTAGGTCTATTCTTTGTCTTCTTTGTTGTAGAGGCGGTAGAGGGCCAGCGAGTTGTCGATGGTCTTCTCTTTTGCCTCGTTGCCGTATTTATCTACATCGACTACGTTGCGAGGACTGTGGGTGATGCAGAGCGGTCCGTTGATACAACCGCCGTCGCAAGCCATGCCTTCGAAGAAGTTTTCGGCTGCTTTTCCCATCTTGAGCTTGAGAAGGTTCACTCGGCATTCGTCGATACCATTCATCTGACAGGCTTTGATGCCTTCGATGCCGTACTCTTTGGCTACGTCGGTGAGACCTTGGATGATACCGCCCGATTTGGCGAAGATGCGTCCGTAGAAGGATGCATTGTCGAGGTCGGTGTCTTCGAGTTTGGTGGGGTCGATGCCACGGGCATCAACAAAGGCTTGCAGCTCCTCGAACGACATCACAGAGTCGATGGCACCACCTGTTTTCTCTAACGTGTATTCCATCTTCTTGGCTGCGCAGGGTCCGATGAATACAACCTTGGCAGTAGGGTCGCTCTTTTTGATGAGACGGGCCGTCTCGATCATGGGCGATACGCTATGCGAGATATATTGTACCAGTTCGGGGAAGTTCTTCTCGATAAACATCACAAAGGAAGGACAGCACGAGGTGGTCATCACCTTCTTTTCGTTCCATTCGTGGGCTTCGTGATAGAGGGTGATATCGGCACCGAGGGCGGCCTCTACTACTTGATGGAACCCGAGCTCGCGGATGGCAGATACTACCTGGCCGAGTCGGCTGTCGCGACACTGGCCGGCGATGGCGGGTGCAACTACGGCATAAACGTTGTATTTCTTATTGTTGTCCGATTTCTGCAGAATGTCGATCACATCGAGTATCAGCGAGCGGTCGGTGATGGCACCGAAGGGGCATTTGTAGAGGCAGGCTCCACACGAGATGCATTTCTCGTTGTCGATTACTGCTGTCTGATTCTCGTCCATGGAGATGGCTTTGACCTTGCAGGCTTGCATACATGGACGACGTTGGAGGATGAGAGCCGAGTAGGGGCAGGCCTTGACGCATTTGCCACACTCGATACATTTGGTCTTATCTACATGGCATTTGTGGTCCACAATGGTGATGGCGCCTTTGGGGCAGGTGTCTTGACAGGCATGGATCATACATCCGCGGCAGGAAGGGGTGACATAGATACCGCCGGCAGGACATTCGTCGCAGGCTGCATTGATCACCTGTACTACATTGTTGTTGCCTTTTTTGCCACCCAATACCATCTCAATGCGGTATTGGAGAATAGCACGCTCTTTATAGATGCAGCAGCGTACCTTGGATTTAGGACCGGGACAGATGATCTCGGGTATCTCCATATATGAATTTTCAAGACCGCCTTCGTAAGCGCGGCGAATGACTTCCTTGATGACTTCATATTTCATCTGCTGGACGTCAGTGTCGAATACACGGTGGGTGCTCATATTGTTATGTATGTTTTTTGTTGTTTTTAATGTTATTATAATATATTGTGTCCCGCTCTATTGCGAGTGTTTGTTCATTTGGAGTGTGTGGTTGTGGTTTAGTCGTAGTTCAGTATCACTTCTTTTCCCATGAGTCTGAGGTTGTCGGCCAGATGCTCCACCAGTTTCATCTTCATGGTAATATCAATAGGAAGTCCTTGGTGGGCTATGTTAACGCTACGGCCTACGAAGAATCGGATCAGCGTGGCTTCTTCAAATAGTATGTTGGCCAGCAACGAGGCTCCGTCTTGCTTGGAGAAAGTCTTGGGGGCAAGATCGTGGATGTCGATATAATGATTAGACAGCTCGAGAAGTCGGCGCAATGTTATGACGCCCTCGGTGGTGAGGTCTATGCCTTCGATGAAACCGATGGGTGGAACTTCTCGGTCGGGGAAGTCGAAACTGGTGCGTAGGGGTTTGCCTAAGTAGCGTGCCACAATCTGAGAACTGGTACCGCCGCATACCACCTTCTTTGTGTTGCCCTCCATAAAGAGGCTTACGTAGTGGTTGTCTTGCGACTTGTCGACAGGAGGACCTACCATGAGGTTGACTTCTTGATGTTTGCGGCATTTTACCACGGCTACTGTGGTGTCGTCGCCCGGCTTGTCGAGATAGAGGTCGTTGCACGACGAGGTGAGCAGCGTGGCTGCTGCACGTGCTGACATGGTGGGCGCAAGGTTGCGTTCCAAGTGTTGCATTATCTGTGCCCGATCCCATCCGAAGTTGAGTATCATGCCAATGCCGGCATGAATGGTGCCGTCGCTCATCACGATCACCATATCGTTGTTGTCGAGGTTCAGCTCGCTTTTAAAAACTTGCTTGCCACAGATATCTAACTCCTCGCGTTCGAGGTCTATGCAATGTCCATTATGGTAGTAGATGGCTTCGGGGTTGTCGAACTCAAAGAGGTATCCTTGTCCTTCTTCGTTCACATGGATGATAGAGAATGTGGCATAGGCTACACCGCGTACGCTGCATACTGGTAGTGTCTGGATGATAGTCTCTACACATTCATAGAGGTCTATCTTGTTGGCTACCATTGTGCAGAGTATCTTGGAAGTGAGGGTGGCCAGAATATTGGCTTTTACCCCGCTGCCTAAGCCATCGGCAAGCACAAGGGTAGTCCATTCGCCATTGGTGCATGCTTCGACCTTGTCGCCGCAAAGCTCTTCGCCGTATTTGTTCATCGACGAACAGCCGTACTCCATACACATATTCATCGAGCCTCTATTCTCCTTTCTCCTCGGCTTCGAGGGTTTTCTTTAGTTTGAGCAAAGCAACCTTGGTCTCGGCAGTGGTCTCTCCCAATAGGGATGCTATCTCTTGGGCTACGCGCATCTGCTTTTTGATTACCTCTTCGGTGGTGGCCAGTGTTTCTTGTTTCACTTTGTTGAACTGTTTGTCGTAGTGTACACTCTCGGTTACATCGGTCATGATGCCAAAAAGCACGTTCTGACCTTCTAGGTAGTTGATTGAGAGGTCCACATACTTCTGCGTCTCGATAAGGAACATGTTCTTGCTCACCACATGCTTCTTCTCGTTGAGCGCTATGATGAAATCCACAGGTTTGAAGTATTTGATGGCAGGTTGCCCTTTTACATTGAGGTCGTAGATGCCTAGAAGCTCACGGCATTTGCTGTTTACCTCTACTATGTTCATGTCGGCATCGAGCACAATGAGGCCTTCGGGGCTGTTCTGTATGATCTCGAAACTCAGTGATTCGGCACGTTGGCGCATGTAGGGTAGGCATATTTCTATGTCGGCATAGCCGTTGAGTACGGCCCACGCTTTCTGTCGGCAGGTGGCATATCCGCAGGCGCCGCAGTCCAGCTCATCTTCTTTGGTCATCTTGCCCGTCTTGTGAAGTATGTTCTCGATGTCGCGTTCTGAAGCTGGCATGCTGTGGCTACGCAGACGGGGGTAGCTGGCATCGATATCGATGTCGAGAGTCATTGGTGCAGTGGCCGATGGAAGTTGTTTTCGTTCGCGGTTCATGTATTCGCGTACCTCACTAGTGGCGGCAATACTGCCTCCTTGGTGTTCCATGCTGCAGGGGCCGTTCACACAGCAGTCCTTGCATAGGTTTATCTCGAGAAATACGTGGTGCAAGTCCTCGATATGGCTCAGCGCATCACTGCAGCGGTCGGGACCATCTACCGACATGTATTCGTAGCCTTCCGGCAAGGTGTCGAACGATTTGATGATACCGTGGCTCACAGGATAGAGCTTCGATAGGTTGGCATGACCCTCGTGGTTGTCTATCATCAGATTGGTGATCTCGTTGAGCTGTATGTTGTTGTTGGTAAGCATGTGTTGCAAGTCTTCGAAGGTGAGCACGCAATCTACCACGCCGCTCTCATATCCTTCGCGTTTTTTAGCTATGCAGGGGCCTATGAATACCACCTTGGCTTCTGGAATGCGCTGTTTTATCAACTTGGCATGGGCTACCATGGGGCTGTCAACGGGTGCCAGGTAGGGCAGTGCCTTGGGGTAGTACATCTGTATCAGACGGCATACTGCAGGGCAGGCCGAAGTGATATAGTTGTCGTATTGGCCCGAGATCATATGTTGGCGGTAGCGTTCCGTCACAATCTCGGCACCTACGGCCGTCTCTTCGGCATCGGCAAAGCCCAACTTGGCTAGCGCTATCTTCATCGTGGTGAAGTTCTGCAGGTGGAAACTGCTGATGAATGAAGGAGCTACACTGGCTACCACAGGTTGATTGCCAGAGAGGAGGTCTTTCACATCGTCGATTTCGCTATGCACTACCTTTGCGTTTTGCGGGCATATATGGGTGCAGTGACCACAGAGGATGCAACGGTCTTCTATGATTTTGGCTTGATGGTCGCGTACGTCGATCGCCTTCACAGGACATTCGCGCAGACATTTGTAGCAGTCTTTGCATTTAGCTTTCTTAAATTCCAGATACTGAGCCATGCTGATTCTTAACTTGCTGATGACAGATGTTCTATATATAATGGGGTAGGGATTAAAGACCAAGCAATGGATAAACTTCTTTGGCAAAGAGTTCCTCTGCGTTGTCTTTATCTACGTTGTGGAGCAACAGCTCGTTGGAACCTGTGCGCTCAACGGAAGCGGCCTCGAAATCTTCTGCCTTTATTGTCACGCCTTTGGCACAATGACCCAGACAGAACGAGGCTTGAAGATCTACCAAGTCTTCCACGTCGTATTTCTTAATCACGGCTTTTAAAGCCTCGATCACATCGTATGATCCTTTGAGGTGGCACGAACTGCCCACGCATACTTTTACTACCATAAGTGTTCTGTTTTTTTAGGAATTAGATATTATTGGGATTATTATTGCTGTCTTTGGGATCCTTTTTTCTGTGGTTGGTTGATAAGTCAATTTCGGCGTGCTTGTTGCGTGCAGCCAGCAGGTTTGATAAGGAAGCCAGCGAGGCGGCTAAGTTCTCGTTTTTCACTAGTATGTTGACGGGTGTCTCGATGGGGTGGGGGGCAAAGTTCCATATGGCCAGTATGCCTGCTTTCACCAGTCTGTCGGCCACATCCTGTGCAGAAGGTGTAGGTACTGCAATTATGCCTATGCGGATCTTCAATCTGTCCACGATCGACTCTAGTTTGTCCATAGGGAGTATCTTTTTCCCGTTGACGGTAGTGCCGTGAAGTTCCTTGTTCTGATCCAATCCTGCCACGATATTGAGTCCATAGGCGGAAAATCCGTCGAACGAAAGAAGTAAAGTGCCTACTTTGCCCACGCCCACTACGATGGCTTCGTCTGTGTTGTTGTAACCTAGCATGTTTTCCATGTCATCGAGCAGCGGGCGCACTGCGAAACCTACCTTCGATTTGCCTGCCGACGATGCCACTGAAGCCAGATCCTTACGAACTTGGATGGCATTAAGTTTAAGACTATTGGCTATAGTAGTGGAAGATATAACCGTAATACCTTCACGCCATTTCTTTTCCAAATAGGCGTAATACAGTGGCAAACGGCTTAGCGTGGCTTTCTGTATTTTGGTTATATTCTTCTGAACGTTACACATTTATCCTATTGTTCGATATGTTATTATCGAATAATTCGTTTTTGCAAAGATACAAAAAAAATAAACCTCCATGTTGTTTGAAATAAATAAGTAGGGGATAATGAAGGGTGGGCATTGGTTGACCCACTGGATTTTTTTCGTTGTGGATATGCCGGATGTTTTCTTTAGGGGTGTTGCTGATTGGTTGCCTTGATGTGAGTGTGACTATAAAACCAACAGTTCTGCGGTCGCTGGATCAGTAGATAAATAGAAAAGGCAGCACTCTTCCGAGGAAGAAGCTGCCCTTTTGGTAAATCTCATCAGCCTTAATTAAGCTTCAGCATTCTTTTCGATTGCGAGTTTACCTCTGTAATATCCGCATACGGGACATACATGGTGGTACAAAACTTGTGCACCACAGTTACTGCAAGTAGTCAGCTGAGGAGCCGTGAGGCTGTCATGCGTTCTTCTCTTAGCAGTTCTTGTCTTAGAGAATCTGTGTTTTGGATGTGGCATAATTTATTATTTTTTAATTTTTTATTTATTTCAATTCTAAAAGTTTGGCCCATCGAGGGTCTATGTCAATGGATTCGTTATCGGTCTTATCAGCGTCCTCCTCGTCCATCGATTCATCAGTGTCAGCGATGCCGTTGATGTATTTCAACATCTCAGGGTTGCAAGTGGAGTTCCCATTCTCATCGTCGGGATGAATATGTTGTAGAGGCATGGCCACTAACACATATTCGTACATCCACTCTGCGAGGTCTATCTGATATGCATTCTCTGGCATTATCAGTTCGTCCTCATTGTCGGAGGTTTTGGTGTTGCTGAACTTCACACAGAGCATTTCTTTGCCTTCCACCTTTACGGTCATTGGTTCCAAACACCTATCGCACTCCGTCGTCACCACTCCGTTGAAGAGAAATCTCAGCAACAACATTCTCTCAGTTTTTTCCAGTTCTACGTCAAAAACCACGTTCCCCGCGCTCAAATTTTCATTTTCAAAGGCCTTAAAGAAGTCGTCGTCTAATATATAGCTGTATTCGTAACTTCCTGGCTTCAAGCCGCTGAACTGTATTGTTGTATCAATTTTACTCTTCATCATTACACACTAATGAGTTTGCAAAAATACAACTTTTTCTTTATTCAGTGAAAAAAAATAACTTTTTTCTTAAAAAAACTCCTTTCTTCGTTTTCCTGCACACCCCTCTCATCTTACCGCAGAGTCCACCATCACCCATTACGCCATCATGTTTTTTTGTTATATTAGGAAAAGATAGTATCTTTGCATTTGTTATTGGCCGATATTAAGAGTATGAATCCTTGCTAATACGGAGGTGATAAGTTGCTCTCGTGTAGTGGTTTGTGTTCAGATTCCTTGCATTCTCGGCATGCTAGACAATTCAATATAAAGTAATAATAATATATTTTGATATGAAGAAAATCACCTTTATTTTGGCCTTCATGCTTTCTATGTCGGCACTCAAGGCTCAGACTTTTGATCAGTCCTATCATGAGACCTTCGATTCTGACTCTCTCGGATGGACCCTCTGCAACATGAAGAATGATCAAGCTATACGTTCTTCAATAGAGAAAAGTGTGCTCACGCTTGAATCGGGCAAATTCACTCATCCACAAACGGGGCAGGTTACCTATGGATACTCTGAATCGTTCTGCTACATGCCTATCTCTGTCGCAGAAGACTTCAAGATCGTGATGCATCTTAAGTATCGCAATACCACGTGGGATTGCGGTTTTCGTTTCAACGAGCGAGACGATGGTAACTTTTATGCAGTAACCTTTATGGAGTGGGCTAAGAAGGTTCGCTTCTCGCGTTTTGAGAATGGTGTGGAAGTGGGCGGTCTCACTCAGGGCTATGCATATCCCAGCATCAAACGTAAAGAATGGAACGAAGTGGTTGTGGAGAAGACCGGTAGTGTGATTACCATCTCTATTCAAGGTCAGCAAATCTTCAAAATCAAAGATGCTCCCGTCAATTATAGTGGATTCAGTTTCTTTACTTATGGAGACCAGTCTATGATGGTTGATGACGTTAAATTCATCGAGCAGTAAGGTCTTCCGAACTTACCAATTTGACAGATGGATGGAGGAGTCCCCCCCCATCCGTCTTTTGTTGCAAAGTAGATCTGCAGTTATCTTTTCTGTATTTTGGCAGACCGCAGGTACCCAGATTGTATTCGCATGAAACACGTCCTACACACTTTTTTTTCTTGTATAATTGAAAAAAAATGTATCTTTGCAAATGGTTTTGATGCTGATGTGGTTGTGTAAGTTGGTGAGTTTCAGTGAGTAAATGATCGGCGAAACCGCCCACATATTGCGGATATGGCGTAATTGGTAGCCGCGCTAGACTTAGGATCTAGTTCCTTACGGAGTGGGAGTTCGAGTCTCCCTATCCGCACACAGAAAGAGACGAAGGCATTATCTTTCGTCTTTTTTTGTTTCTGCTGTCTGTCTGCAATGTTAGATGGCTCCGATTTTATGATAGTGGTTACGTGTCATCACGTGCTTGTTGCTAAAATCTCTCTATTGTTTTAGTCCACGATATGGATTCTTCAGGTAAGAGGCTTCGCCGTTCTATTTGTCTGTGTACGGACTGATGTTAATGTGTTTGTCTGTTGAGTTATTGAATCAGCTTCTTCTTCTTTTATGGGCGATACTAGGTACGAAAGGATGACGTTTTGTGGTGTGGAGTAAACTGACCACAATCGGAATAACGTGCCTCCATGGCAGCAATCAATATGGCGGTTTTACTTCTGTTTGCCTTTCTCATAAAGGTCCACTTTCGGAAGTTGCATAAATAAAAAAAGATAAATTTACTTTATTAAAAAGTTTTTGTTATCTTTGTGGGCTGATAGTTGTAGATACTGCAAGGCATAACGGGTTGTGATACCGTGGGTTGTATCTTGTTTTGCTGTTGCGGGCTCTGCATAAAACAAAGATAATATTATTATGGCACTAAAACGAGTAATGGTATTGACGGGTGGCGGTGACTGCCCCGGATTGAATGCAGTGATACGCGGTATCGTGAAGCGTGCCTCGCAGGAGAAAGACTGGGAGGTGTTAGGCTGCATCGAGTCATTCAACGGTGTATTGCGCGAACCTACCGAGGTGACTATGCTCGACGAGAAGACGGTTGAGGGTATTCTCTCGCAAGGTGGTACTATACTAGGCACCACCAATAAAGGCGGCCCTTTTGCTTGGCCGGTGAAGAACATCGACGGCTCGTGGACCACAGTGGATCGCAGCGATGAGATGATTCGCAAATTGCAATATATGGGTGTGGATGCGGTGATCAACATCGGTGGCGACGGTTCGCAGAGAATATCGCTGGGACTGAGCAAGAAAGGACAGAACATCGTGGGTGTGCCAAAGACGATAGACAATGATCTCTCGATGACCGACTACACCTTTGGTTTCCAAACGGCAGTGCAGATATGCACCGAAGCTATCGATAAGCTGAAGACTACCGCAGCCAGCCACAACCGTGTGTTTATCATGGAAGTGATGGGTCGTGATGCTGGTTGGATAGCCTTGCATAGTGCAATTGCTGGTGGCGCCGACGTGTGTGTGATACCCGAAATACCTTACGATATTGAGAAGATCAAGGCCAAGATAGAGAGCTGCTACAATAAGCGACGCGGCTACTGCATCATTGTGGTGGCCGAAGGTGCTAAAGGAATAGATGGCCAGGTAGTGGGCACACAAACCAATGAGGTGGGCTACCAGCATATCAAGCTAGGTGGCATTGCCGAAACGTTGGCTGCTCAGCTCAAGACTGCCGGTGTTGAGCAGGATATCCGTTGCACCATATTGGGCCATCTGCAAAGAGGTGGCACTCCGATAGCTTTCGACCGTGTGCTGGCCTCGGAGTTTGGCGTTAGGGCTATGGAATTTGTGCTCGAAGGCCGTTTCGGACAGATGGTAGCCTACCATCATCCCGATGTGGTGGGTGTGCCTTTGGAAGAAGCTGTTCGTGAACAAAACCTGCTGAGTCCCGACAGCCGACTGGTGCATACTGCAAAAGGTCTTGGAATCGCATTGGGCGACTAAAGACCTAAGATTTAGATTTTGCTCATGAAGAAGTTCGTTCTTTTGCTGCTTATGCTCCCAATAGTTGTGATGGCCCAAGAGGTAAAAACTCAGATCAAGGATACTTCCTTGCTCCAAGTGCTGGAGAAATCTCCCTTGTACCCAGGTGGCGAGGTTGCTGTGTATGCCGATTTGGCTAAACGCGTGAAGTACCCCAAGGAAGCTGTGAAAAAAGAATCCCAGGGTGTCGTGGTGGTTCAGTTTGTGGTGGAAAAAGACGGTTCAGTCTCAAATATTAATGAGATTCGTGATGACGTGGGTCATGGAGCTGCAGAAAGTGTGGTCAAAGCTGTAAAGAAACTCAAGAAGTGGACTCCCGGCGAGATTGATGGCAGGAAAGTGAGGTGCAAATTCCAATTGCCAGTCACATTTAAATTATAATGACCATGAAGAACGCATTGTCCTTATTGCCGACATTAATACCTCTGAGTTTAATGCCCATGGATGTGAAAGGTACCGACGGAGGCACCACTGAGATGACTACGTAGGAGATGATGCTGACTATTTTGACGGCTTGCAAGTTCTGAATAGGGACGTGCCGACCACAACATCCATCTCGAAAATGTGATAAGGGTAAAAATTCGTGAGATGCAATATCTGAATGAAAAATATAAAAATGATTGAAAAATAAATAAAAACATATACAATGGAAAACAAGAAAATAAAAAGTGCGTTGATCTCTGTATTTTACAAAGACGGTCTCGAAGAAATTGTACGTGCGCTTGACGCACAGGGTGTAACAATCTACTCTACTGGTGGTACATATAAGTTTATCAAGGATCTTGGTATTGATGCCGTTACTGTTGAGTCTCTTACCGGATATCCTTCCATACTGGGTGGTCGCGTAAAGACCCTTCATCCCAAGGTGTTTGGTGGCATCCTTGCACGTCGCGATATGTTTAGCGACGGTGAGCAACTTAAAGAGTACGAAATCCCCGAGATTGACCTGGTTATCGTAGATCTCTATCCTTTCGAGCAGACCGTGGCTTCGGGTGCTTCTCAGCAAGATATCATTGAGACGATCGATATCGGAGGCATCTCTCTGATCCGTGCCGCTGCCAAGAACTATAACGATGTGGTTATTGTGCCTTCTGTAGATCAGTATGCAGAGTTCTTGAAACTCTACACCGAACAGAACGGCGAACTATCGTTGGCCGATCGTCGCAGATTTGCTGCATACGCCTTTGCTGTGAGCTCCAATTACGATACAGCCATCTTCTCCTATTTCAATGGAGAAGAACAGATTCCTTCGTTCAAATACAGCTGCAACAACGCAGTGTCGCTTCGATATGGCGAAAATCCTCACCAGAAGGGTTTCTTTGCTGGCGATCTTCATGGGGCCTTCACCCAGCTCAACGGCAAAGAGATTTCGTACAACAACCTTGGCGATATCGATGCAGCATGCTGTTTGATTGATGACTTCGAAGATACTACCTTTGCTATATTGAAACATAACAACGCCTGCGGTATTGCCTCGCGCGAGAGTCTGCTCCAAGCCTGGACTGATGCATTGGCTGGTGACCCGGTGTCGGCTTTCGGAGGCATCCTTATCACCAACCGTACCATTACCAAAGAAGTGGCCGATGAAATGCATAAGATCTTCTTCGAGGTGTGTATAGCCCCCGACTACACCGACGATGCTTTAGAAGTGCTGCGCGGTAAGAAGAATCGCATTATCTTGAAACGTAACGAGTTCAAAATGCAGTCCTGCGTGTTCCGTAGTGCTTTGAATGGCGTGTTGGTACAAGAACGAGACACCGTGGTGCCTACAGTGGAAGAGATGACCCAGAGCGTGACCTCTGCCGCTATCTCCGACGAGCAGGCTCGCGATTTGGCCTTTGCCACCATATTGGTGAAACATACCAAGAGCAACGCCATCGTATTGGCCAAAGGTCGTCAGCTGTTGGCTAGCGGCACAGGTCAAACCTCGCGAGTGGATGCACTGCGTCAGGCTATCGCCAAAGCCCAGTCGTTTGGTTTCGACCTTCACGGCGCCGTGATGGCTTCCGATGCCTTCTTCCCCTTCCCCGATTGTGTAGAGATTGCCCACGAGGCTGGCATCGTGGCTGTGGCTCATCCGGGCGGCAGCATCCACGATCAAGACTCTATAGACTATTGTGAGAAGAATGGTATGGGTATGGCTATCACCGGAAAACGCCACTTCAAACATTAATAGCGTCAGTAGCCTCAAAAAAAACTATAGCAGACAGTGGAACAAAAATCCCTTTTTTGCGTATCATAGAAGGAAATTTTAAAATGTTTTAAGAATTAAGAAAAAGAGTAAGACTAGAATATGGGTTTACTTTCACTATTCAATAAAGAAGTTGCAATGGACTTGGGTACCGCCAATTCCATCGTGATATATAATGACCAAGTGGTAATCGACGAGCCTTCTATTGTGGCTGTCGATAAGGTTACAGGCAAGATTATTGCTGTGGGCAAGCGGGCTCAGCAAATGTATGGCAAGCAGAACAACAATATTGCAACCATACGCCCGTTGCGTGGCGGTGTGATAGCCGACTTCGAGATGGCTCAGCATCTGATTCGTGAGTTTATCAAGATGACCAACGTGACTCGTTCCTTCATGCCCCCGGCACTCCGTATGGTGATCTGCATACCTTCGGGTATCACCAATGTGGAGCAGCGTGCTGTGCAGGAGTCGGCAGAACAAGCAGGTGCCAAAGAGATCAAGATGATCCATGAGCCCATGGCTGCCGCTATCGGTATCGGCATCGATGTGATGGAGCCCGATGGCAACATGATCGTGGATATCGGAGGTGGTACGGCCGAGATCGCTGTTATTTCTCTCGGTGGTATCGTATGCAACAACTCTATCCGTGTGGCAGGCGACGAATTCAACGAGAATATTATCGACTACATGAAAAAAAACCACAATCTCGTGATAGGTGAGCGTACGGCTGAGATCGTGAAGATCGCCGTAGGCAGTGCTGTGAGCGAGCTAGAAGATCCCCCTGCAGACTATCCATGTACGGGTCGCGATGTGGTAACGGGTCTTCCTAAGGAGATTTCTATCAACTACAAAGAGATAGCTCATGCCCTCGATAAATCGATTACCCGCATCGAGCAAGCTGTGCTCGACACATTGGCAGTGACGCCTCCCGAGCTGGCCGCCGATATATATAAGAATGGTATCTATCTGGCAGGTGGTGGCTCTCAGCTGCGAGGTCTGGACCGTCGTATCTCGTCGAAGACCAAACTCAAGGTCTATATTGCCGATGATCCTCTGCGCGCTGTGGCCCGTGGTACGGGTATAGCTCTTAAGAACTACAATAAGTTCTCGTTCCTTATCAAATAGGATAAGCGAACCGCGATCAGTGAAGAGTGATCAGTGAAGATGTCTCTGTTTTGTTGTTTATTTGTTGATTTGAGTGCTCCCTTGGCTCCACTTTGGCTGTTGACCACAGTTCGGCCGCGTTGAGGTACGCAACAATCAAATCAACAAATAAACAGCGACCAAAGGGAGTCTCACTGATCACTCTTGTCTCATCGCCTCAAAGCAATTGATAATAATAACTGAAATATGAAAATAGAGTTTTTAGGTGCCGCCCGCGAGGTTACCGGATCCAAACACCTTATCACCACCCGTAAGGGATTGAAAATATTACTTGATTGCGGCCTGTATCAAGGCAAAGGCCTCGAAACCGATGCCATGAACCGTGATCTAGGCTTCGATCCCCAAGAGATAGACTATCTCATTCTCTCCCATGCCCATATCGACCATTCGGGTTTGATTCCATATATCTATAAAAATGGGTTCACCGGCACTGTGCTTTGCACCCCGGCCACCCGTGACCTCTGCAGTATCATGTTGGCTGATGCTGGTCGCATTCAAGAGAGCGACGTGCATACCTTCAACAAAAAACGTGAGTCGCAAGGTTTGGAGAAAGTGGAACCTATCTATACGATGGCCGATGCCCAAGCTTGTATGAACTGCTTCATCAGCGTGCCCTACCATCGTCCGTTCAATATCGAAGGCGAAGTAACCGTACAGTTCTTCGATGCAGGTCACATTCTGGGTTCGGCCATGGTGTATCTGGAAATCAAAGAAGGCCGTCGCACCATCAAACTCGGCTTCTCGGGCGACATAGGCCGCTACGACAAGCGCATCCTCAAAGACCCCGAGCCGTTCCCTCAGGTGGATTACCTCATCATGGAATCCACCTATGGCGACCGTCTGCATACTAACCTCGATACCGCCGAGCAAGATCTGCTCATGGCAGTGCTCGACACCTGTACTAAGAAGAAAGGCAAACTCCTTATCCCCTCGTTCGCCATTGGTCGTGCACAAGAGATCGTGTATGCACTCGATCGTCTGCACAACCAGGGTCTTCTGCCAGATATAGACGTGTTCCTCGACAGCCCTCTCAGCGTAAACGCTACCAATATTATGAAGATGCACTCCGAGTGTTTCAACGATGAAATACTCGATTTTATGAAGACCGACCCAGACCCCTTCGGCTTCGAGAAACTCCAGTACATACAGTCGGTAGAGGCCTCCAAGGCACTCAATGTGCGCAACAAGACCTGTATCATCATCTCGGCCTCGGGCATGATGGAAGCCGGTCGTATCAAACATCATCTGGCCAACAATATAGACAACCCTAAAACTACCATACTCTGTGTAGGCTACTGTGAACCCAAGACCTTGGGTGCCAAGATCATGAGCGGCGAAAGGAATGTGTCGATATTCGGCCGCTCGTACGAAGTGCGTGCCGATCTGCGAACCATCGAGTCCCTCTCCGGTCATGGCGACTTTGAGGAGATGATCAGCTACATCTCGTGTCAGGAGAAGCGTCGCCTGAAGAAGATCTTCCTCGTTCACGGCGAAGCCGAGACGCAAGAGCATTTCCGCGACACCCTCAATAAGCGTGGCTATAAACGAGTAGAAATACCCAACCGGTTAGACTGCTTTGAGATATAAATAAAAATTTTTATTGATTCGTTGAATCATTAGTGATGATTAATAAATAAGTTAGATCCACTTCGGTCTCCGAAAATAGTTCGGTGATTTGATATTTGCAGACTCCCTCAAATAACAAAACTCCATCAATTCAACAAATAAACAACTAAACAGCGACGAAAGGGATCCTCACTGATTACTGATCACTTAATATAAACACCTACTATGATTACCTTTATACTTGCCATTGTATTGTTGCTTTTGGGCTATTTCATCTACTCTAAGATTATTGAGAAGATGTTGGGCGTTGATGCACTGAGGCCCACGCCCGCTGTGGTGCATCCCGACGGCATCGACTATGTGCCTATGAAAGGATGGCGCACCTACCTCATCCAGTTTCTCAACATAGCAGGCGTAGGCCCCATCTGCGGAGCCATCATGGGAGCCCAGTTCGGCACCGCCTCGTTCCTTTGGATCGTGTTTGGCAGCATTTTTGCTGGAGCTGTCCACGACTTTATCGCTGGCTTCATCTCACTGCGTCGCGACGGAGCCTCGCTGCCCGAGATTCACGGCGCCTATCTCGGCAATGGATGCAAAGTAGCCATGAGGGTCTTCACAGTAGTACTCATGATACTGGTAGGAGCCGTATTCGTTAATACCCCTGCCGTGCTGCTCCACAGCAGCTTCACTCCCAATATGAACATATATATATGGGTAGTGATTATCTTTGCCTACTATCTCATTGCCACACTCCTGCCTATCGACAAGCTTATCGGCAAGATCTACCCCGTGTTCGGATTCCTTCTGCTCGCCATGGCCGTAGCTATACTCGTAGCATTCATAACCTACCGTCCCGCCCTCCCCGAAGTGTGGAGCGGACTCCGCAACCAGCATCCCGATGCAGCCCACAACCCCATCTTCCCCATGATGTTTATTAGCATAGCCTGCGGAGCCATCAGCGGATTCCACGCCACTCAGTCTCCTCTCATGGCACGCTGCCTCACTAGCGAGAAGCAAACCCGCCCCGTATTCTACGGCGCCATGATCACCGAAGGTATCGTAGCCCTCATTTGGGCTGCCGCCGCCACCGTGTTCTACCACGATCCCGCACTCCAGTCACTCACTGTCGATCCCGCCACAGGAGCCACACTCGGAGGCAACGCCATGGTAGGTATTATTGCTAACACCTGGTTCCCCCGCGCCGTAGCCGTGGTGACAGTGCTCGGTGTCATAGCCGCAGCCATCACCTCGGGCGACACTGCCCTGCGTTCCGCACGCCTCATTGTGGCCGACTTCCTCCATTCCAATCAGCAGCCTATACGCAACCGCCTCCTGGTAGCACTGCCCCTCTTCGCACTCTCGGCAGCAGTGCTCGTCTATTCCATTCTCGACGCCAAAGGCTTCGACGTAATATGGCGCTATTTCGCTTGGTGCAACCAGATACTGGCCGCCGTCACCCTTTGGGCTGTAGCCTGCTATCTAGCTCGACATCGCAAAGCCTACATCGTGGCTCTCCTGCCCGCCATGCTCATGACCATGGTTACCATATCGTTCCTCTTCGTGGCCGAAAAAGAAGGCCTCGGACAGCTCATACCCAACCACACGGTAGGCTATGCAGTAGGCGCTGCGGCCACCATTGCCGCCACAACAGCCTTCATCCTGTGGCAGCGCCGTGCGGCATCCGCCGGTACCGAACAAAAATAAAAAACATCGGACAATACAATATTAAAAACTCCGTTATCCCTACAATAAAGCACCAACAACTATGAAAAAGATCCTTTCCATAGCATTCGCACTTCTCGCCATCGGAGGCGCTATTGCTGGCAACAAGCCCCGTAAAAACTCCCGCACCGAGATGGGTATCCACGGCAACGCCCTTTATGTGATAGAATACACCTACAACCTCCATAGCGGCAAAGGCGGCAGCCGTCAGCTCGTATGCATCGACTCCATCACCTTCGACAAGAGAGGCAACTATCAAGACAAGATACGCCGCACCAACGGAGAATATACCTATTTCTCCTACTATTTCGATGTCAACGGCTATGCCCTCGGTTGGAACGAATATAACCGCGCTAACCAACTCACCGGCCGCACCGCCTATCTCAACGACCGCAACGGCAATCGCATCGAACGCACCGTCTATATGCACGAGAAGATGTCCAAAAAAGAAAGTTCCAAATACGAGAACAACCGTCTCGTTGAAGAACAGTCCTATAACGCCAACGGCACCCTCGCCGAACGCCGCATGTATAAATACGACATCAAAGGCAACAACACCGAGATGGAGTTCTACAACGCCTCTGGCGAGCTCACCCAGCGCTACCTCTATACCTACGATGACCGCGGCAACCGCATAGAGTGGCGCTACTACGATGCCGACGAGTTCCTGGTGATGCTCACCACCTACTATTACGACGACCACGACAACGTGATCGAGATCTCATCGTTCAACTACGACGAACACCTCAACTGGAAGCACTCCTACGTCTATGAATACGACGAAGACGACAACTGGGTGCGTCAGACCATCTATCGCAACAACAACCCCTATCAGGTGATCGAACGCGAAATAGCCTTCCCCGCTAACTAATCATCCCCCCAAAAAATCATATGATTCTCGAAGAGGGGCTTGCCAGCATGGCAAGCCCCTCTTCTGTTGATATTCGCGTATTGTAACGGATGTAACCTTTCTGGAAGGCCGATTGCCCGAAAACGGCTTCACTTTCACTCGAGGATATCCATCGTTTCCGTTTTGTGTAGCTGTCACGTATTTTGTACTCCGTGAGACCTGATGTCTTGATCTCAAAACAAAAAAGTCAATCTTGACCAATCTCTAGATGCCACAATCTATCATTGCAAGATGCTTTTTGCTGAATTCAAGTTACAAATGCAACTTTGTTTACAATATTTATCAATTTACAATCGGATGCAAAGATACGATA
>JAZUDW010000111.1:0-11001 GCA_045639845.1 Bacteroidales bacterium | reverse complement strand
GTAAGTACCCGCGGGAATGTTTTCCTTGGCCGGATCCCACCAGTCGTCTTCGCTACTGATGTTCTCCTTGTAGTAAACTCGTTTACCCCAGCGGTTGTAGATAGCCAAGCTGTTGTTGGGGTACCCCAGACCATTGACAAGGTTCTTGATCTCGAATACATCGTTGATACCGTCGCCGTTGGCTGTGATTACAGTGGGGAACTGTAGGAAGTCGTTTACAAGCAGAATGTTGTTCTCTACAGTATCTCGACATTCAACTACTAGACCTGAAGGTCCCAAGTTGTTAGTCTTAGCGATAAGACGTGCTACATAAGTGCCCGAGATGTCTTCACCGTCGGTGTACCACTGGAACGAAGGACTAACGTCGGTAAGAGTATGATAGGAGAGAGGTCTGTCGCGGTCGTACTGAATTTCCCAGTAATACTTATTTGTATCGGCCTGAGGTTCGGTCTTGTTGATGAAGTGTACCTCGGGATGCATCACAGTGGGGTTCACAGGCTCCCATGAGAACTTAGCAACAGGACTAGAGAAAACAGTAATCAAATTGGGGAAGATTAGAGAATCTTGACAGCCGCCTTCGCTCTCTACGTAGTATTTCAGATCATAGTGTCCAGCACCATAGATATGGGTGGGATTTTCAGTAAACGAGGTGTCTCCGTCTCCCCAGATCCATTTGTATTTACTAGCGCTAGTAGTAGAGTTTGCAATATTGATAGTGAAAGGCTCGCAACCTTCGAGAGGATAAATACCCGGGTCGAAGTTGGGTATAGGCTGCGGTCTCATCTTCACTTTGATAGAGTCGCGGTTGCTGCAATAGGTGATTTCACCGGGAATACGTTCGAAGCTGTTGGTTACCTCTACTCTGTAGGTAATATCTTGGCCCATATAGTTGCGGGTGGTGATCGTAGCGGTAGAATCGCCGAAGGGTTCCCAAAGGAAGGTCTGGTTTTCGCGGCCGGTATGTTCGTCGGTAGCGTCGATTACCATAGTCTGTGCATCGCAGAGGGTCACATCGTTGCCGAGGTTGGGCATGGGTTTCCATACAGAGCTGATGTGGGTGAGGGTATCCCATACGCAGCCGAACTCGTCGTAGAGTGTCACATGCAGACCAAATGTACCTGCTGTATCGGGAGTGGAAATATAAGAGTTCACTTTATCGCGGGGACGAATGATAGCACCACGGTAATAACCAAGATCGAAGTCGCCGTATGATGTGTCAGGACGCCAGATTACCGAGTCGAGACCAACCTGGTATTCGCAACCAGAACCAGAAGATATACCGCAGATATCTACCGAGAAGCTGAAGATCCAGCCGTTGTCTGCACCCCAGGTATCGCAGAACTCAACGTTCCATTCACCATTTAGAGGGCAGCCGATCAGTTCATCGAATTCAGAGTAGGGAAGATAGTAACCCGTTTTTCCATTATGGTCACTGGAGTCTTGGGTGTTGCTTGTGGTTACTAGACCACAAGTTTGTCCAGCTTGTACGAAGGGTGCGGGAATCACACCAAAGGTATAACTGGTGCTAACAGCTGCATTAGGAGTGGCCAGACCGGTAGCATGACCATTGTTCTGACGAAGAGCATAGGAAATCGTGTCGCGAGAGAAGCAATAGTTCCAGCCTAAACCATACATATTGTATAGAGAGTCGCATTTATGGCCAGTGTTGTCCCATGCATCATCGTTGCTGCCGCCATAAGGGATACCGAGGAAGATACCACCACCGCCACCGGTGTATTGGGGGTCACCAGCACTTTGGCTCTTGTTTTTCAAGATGGCCTTCGAGCCGTTGGGGCAAATAATAGCGTAGGTACAGTCACCCATGAAGGAGTGCTCGGAGTTGATACAGATAGAGCAGATGTCGGCCGAGGATGTAACGGAACGTCCGCTGGGGAAGTCGTCGAAGTTTACTTTGGCTCTGAAGCAGTCGTCTTCACCGCCATTAGGTGTGGGACACTTGCCGTCGGGAATGAAGGTACGCGTGTTGTTTTCACGAGTCTTAGTTTTGTTGAATGTAATTTTCTTAAGAGTGATAGTACCATTTTCACCTTCGTAACCTACATTTACTAGCAAGGAATCATTGTTGCAGATGGTGTTGAGATCGAACAGTGTCTTAACAGGGTTTTGTGCCACGCGCACACGTACCGATTCGTAGGTTGTGGAGCGGCATCCCCATTCGTCTTCCATTTGGAGTATAACGTCGTAGCAATCGAGATCGTGATAGAATGCGTCAACACGCTTTCCTTCTTCACCCATCAGTTCGTCTGACTCACCGTTACCGAAGTTCCAGTAGAATGTCGATGTCAAGTCGTTGGGGTTGTAGGCTCCCGTGGAGTGTGTGTACTCACCATGAGCTAGGAATTGAACGCCTTGACCCAAACAGAGGTGAACACCGCGCCATATATTCTCTTGCACATGCATGATTGAATCATGTCGGGTTACATGTTCCCAAATCTCGTTTCCCATCCAATCCAAAAGAGGTTCGCCATTATCGTCAAGGACCTGTACCCATACAAGGGTATCTTTTACTTCGTAGGCAGTATCCTGGGTGGTGTATACTTTGATATAGCCAGTATCGACAACCTGGCCATTCAGTGTTTTATAGAACATGGAGTCGATATGAGGTGTCACTTTCTCGCAAGGAGTGGTACACGATACCTTGATGCGGAAGCCACGACCGTTGCTGGTGTGGGCTGCCAGTTTCAAAGTAAGAGTGTTGGCAATGTTTGCCGAAGAGGCATACACGGTCTGACTATTCTGGGGGTTCAGCGTGTTGTTGCAAGCCAACAGAAGAACGCTTGAAGTGGAAGGACCGTCGTAGATATACAATGTGTCTTGAGGCGCTATATCGAAGAGCTCGAATACCAGCGCCAGTTTGTTGATGCCTGGACAGTTAGCCGTAAGTGTAACGGAGTAGTTGGTTCCACCTACGTAGGTACCTGTGGGACCATAGTTCTGATCCATGAGATAAAAACCATCGTCAGGCACATTCATTGTAGTTCCGTTGGTCGTTGCATCGAGGGTGTATTCGGGAATACCACCCTGAGCGAACAATGCGTTGGAGCAGAGTAGCATCAAAGCCACTACTACCAATTGGATAGCCTTTTTCATATTGAGAATATTTTATTGTTACTAAACAGGCGATTTATATTGCTGCATTAACTATCTGTTGGAGAAACCTGGGGCATAGCCTTCGCCAGCTTTGAGGCTCTCATCGGTCATACGAAGTGCCTCTTTGACGTTGCGTAGCACCATATAGCGGTTGTCTTGATTTCCTACTCGGAAATAAACGTCCTCGTCTCGATGCTGATACTGAAAATCGGAGAAGTTGTAGCCATATACGCTAAACGAGGAGAGATCAACCTCGTAGTTGTTTGGCAGATTCTCTCCGGTGAAGTAGCAACGTACTTCGTTAATGTCGTGTATGTTGGCTGTACGTGGCGCATTGTTGGTGAGGTAGAGCGCATGGTGTGCATAGGTGCAGAGCCATTCGGCTTTCTCCGGAGCCAGGATGTCGAGCACAGTAGTATCGTTGTTGTAACGTGGAAGGATCAATGCATCACAGTCGGGTGCAGATTGAGCCTTGATGTTGCCTGCAAATCCCAGGAGGAGTGCTAAAAGTGCGAATACTGCTGTCTTTTTCATAGTTATTGCTATTTAAAAATTGATTTAAATTTTCCTTTGTTGCTATATATATCGTCTGCCAAGCTCGATTAGACGCAAATGAATGTGTTAAAAAAATCTAAATTCTGCTTCTTCGCTTTGTTCTAACGATAAATAGAATGGTTTGGGATTATGCTCTTGCTTTGTTTCTCAAGCAGTTGATGAGTGCCATGAGGAGACCTAAACAAATGAAACCTCCCGGAGGCAAAATGAAGAGCAACATACCGTCGGCACCGCCAATAATACTATGGCCGAAGATAGCGCCAGTACCGAAGAGTTCGCGTACCATGCCAAGCAAGGTGAGCGCCCAGGTGAAACCAAGACCCATAAAGAGACCATCGAGGAAGGAGAACCAGGCGTTGTTTTTCGAAGCGAAAGCTTCGGCACGACCCAGGACGATGCAGTTCACTACGATCAAGGGTATAAAGAGACCTAACGACTCGTAGAGGGCGGGAATAAAGCCCTGCATCACCAACTGTACGATGGTAACGAATGAGGCGATAACCACGATAAATGCAGGAATACGCACTTTGTCGGGAATCACCGTTTTCAGAAGGCTGATCACTACATTGGAGCACATGAGTACAAAGGCTGTTGCCAGACCCATGCAGAGACCGTTGATGGCCGAAGTAGTGGTGGCCAAAGTGGGGCACATACCAAGGATAAGAACCCAGGTGGGGTTTTCCTTGATCAGACCGTTTTTAATAATATCGATAGCTTTCATTATTCGTTCACTCCTTTCTTGAATGTTTCGTAAGCAATAGAGATAGCATCACAAAAAGCACGAGAGGTGATGGTGGAACCGCTGATAGCATCCACTTCGCCACCGTCTTTCTTTACGGTAATGTTGTTGGTGTTGGGGTTCATACCGATAACGCAGCCTTTGCCGTCATTCTGGAACCATTCGCCCGCCTTGGCACCGAGGCCAGGGGTCTCAGCAGTCTGTAGCACTTGATAGCCAGTGATGTTTCCATCAGCATCGAAGCCGTACATCACAGCAAGGTCACCTCCGAAACCTTTTTTGGAGGTGGCAGGAACTGCGATACCCACGAGGGTGTTGTCGGCTGTATATGCATAATTGCATTCTACGCCGTCGATGGTTTTGGTATCGAGATGATCGAATTCGGGGAGAACGGCTTTGATTGCGTTCTCGGTTTTTGCTTTTTGAGCTTGGGCTATAGGCTCAGCGGTAACACCGCTTACCAATGCCAAGATTGCACCTGCTGCCACTGCAATGAGGGTAAGCGAGAGGAGCATGTTTATCAAAGTAGATTCAGCTTTCTTTGCCATAATCTTTATTCTTTATTCTGTGTTAGTTAATGTGATTCTTAGCAAGCAAAACGTTTGGGTTGGAACCAGCGGTTAAGTAGTGGCGTTACTGCATTCATGAGAAGGATTGCGAACGATACACCTTCGGGATAGGCACCCCAACGACGGATGAGGATGGTGAGCAGACCGCAACCAACGCCGAATACTAGCTGGCCGGTCTTGGCCATAGGCGAGGTTACCATATCGGTAGCCATGAAGCAGGCACCAAGCATGATGCCACCCATGATGATTTGTTGAAGAGCGAACTGGCCAGCGCAGACATCGGGGTTGGGGTTCCATGCGGGGTCGAGAGCTGCGAGAACCCAAGCTACGAGGAAGGCGGTACCGATGAAGGTAACGGGAATGTGCCAGCTGATGGTGCGGGTGCAGAGCAGGTAGATGGCGCCGAGGAGAATGGCAATAGCAGATACCTCGCCGAGTGAACCTCCCATGTGTCCCAGCATCATATCCCAAACTTGAGGCAGAGCTTCAGCACCTTGCTCTTTGATGATGCCCAGAGGGGTTGCACCGGTGGTGACGTCGGTCTGTGCGAAGTTGGAGAACATGGTGGCCGAAGGAGTGGGCCAGGTTGTCATCTGTACAGGGAAAGAAATGAGCATAAACACACGACCTACGAGGGCGGGGTTAAATGGGTTCTTTCCTAATCCGCCGAAGGTCATTTTGCCAATACTGATAGCAACGAGAGCACCGATGATGACAATCCATATCATCTGGGATGTAGAAGGTACGTTGAAAGAAAGTAACAGACCTGTCACTACGGCCGAACCGTCGCATACGTTGGTGGGCACTTTCATAATGAATTTCTCTATGAGCCATTGGAACAGCATACATGCTGCTACCGAAACGAGGCTTATGAGCAGTGCGTTAATGCCGAAATAGGCGATGGCAACGAGCAGAGCGGGAACCAAAGCGAGATTAACGCGCCACATGATTTTCTTTGTCGATTCGTCACTGTGTACGTGAGGAGAACCAGATACGTTAAGCAGTTTCATATATAAGAAAATATTGATTCAATATTATTAATAAAGCTATTTACACTTGATGGTTATTTCTTCTTGGCTGCGAGAATAGCGCGCATCTTGTTTTTGCCAAGACGGATCTCGTCGAGCAGAGGCTTGTTGGCGGGGCAAGAGAAGAAACAGCAACCGCACTCAATACAGTCGAGAATATTGTTGGTGCCAGCTTCTTCGATGCGGCCGTTGCGTACCAGTGCCGAGAAGAGATAGGGCTGCAGGCCCATAGGGCAGGCCTGGATGCACTTGCCACAGCGGATGCAGTTGGACTCTTGTGCGCGGGTGGCTTCACCCTCGTCGATAACAAGCACGCTTGAAGCACCTTTTACCGTAGGACCATCAAGGTTGCACATGGCTTTACCCATCATAGGACCGCCGCTAATCACCTTGCCGGTGGTTGCGGGCAATTCGCCGATGGAATGTTTGATGATATCGTTGTAAGAGATACCGATGCGTACCTGATAGTTGTGCTGTGAAGCCAGTTTCTTACCTGTAACGGTGAGGATATTCTCGATAAGAGGTTTGTTTTTCTGAACAGCCTCGTAAACAGCGAAGGTGGTGCCGATATTACTTACCACGCAACCGACGTCGATAGGCAGCTTGCCGCTGGGAACGCGACGGCCGGTGATGGCGTTGATGAGCTGTTTTTCAGCTCCCTGAGGATATTTCACTTTGAGAGGCTCAACGATAATGCCCTCAAATTTAGATGCTACCTCTTTCATTTTGGCAATGGCACGGGGTTTGTTGTTTTCGATGCCGATGTAGGCGTTGGGAACACCGAGAGCCTTTCGGAGAATGCTGATACCGATGCAAGCCTGTTCGGCCAGTTCGAGCATCACACGGTTGTCAGAAGTGAGGTAGGGTTCGCACTCTACAGCGTTGATGATGAGGTATTCAGCTTTCTTGCCATCGGGTACGGCATATTTGATATGAGCGGGGAATGTGGCACCACCAAGACCCACAATACCCATCTCTTTCAGTTTTTCTACAATCTGTTTGGGCTCCAGATTGCATTCGCGTTTGATGTCGGGAGTACGGTCGATGCTTTCTTCCCATTCGTCGCCTTCTACGTCGATGTAGATAGCGGGTTTGTTGAGGCCGAAAGCGTCCTTGCAAGTGTCAACCTTGTTGACGGTACCCGAAACGGGGGAATGCACGTTGGCACACATAAAGGCTTCGGCACGACCAATAAGCTGACCTACTTTAACCTTGTCGCCCTTGGCTACAATAGGGGTAGCAGGGGCGCCGAGGTGCTGGTTCATAAGTACCACCACTTGTTTGGGCAGAGGGAATTGCTCGATGGCAGCATCGGAAGATATCTTGTTTTCTTCAGGGTGAACACCACCCATAGCGAATGTTTTCATAATGAAATATCAGGATTTGTTACTACAAAAACTCTTTACAATTATTGCTGATTAGTCTCGTTGGCGGGCTGAGTGTGCGCCTCGGCTTTGGGCGCTTCGGCAGAAGGAGCAGCGGGCTTAGGTGCGGGTTTTACAGCAGGAGCGGGGAAGTTAACGTCGTGGATAGCGCCGGTGGGACACTCGGTGACACATTTGCGACAAGACTTACAGATGTTGAAGTCGATGTATGCCACATTGTTTTCGAGAGTGATAGCCTCGAAGGGGCATGCTTTCTGACATTTGCCACAACCTATACAAGCTGCAGAACATGCTTTGCGAGCCACAGCGCCTTTCTCCTTGTTGCGGCAGGCCACGTAAACGCGACGATTGTTCTTACCCTTCTTGCGAAGTTCGAGGAGCATGCGAGGACATTCTTTTACGCAAGCACCGCAAGCGGTACATTTGTCTTCGTCGATAACAGGGAGACCCGTTTCGGGATCCATGTGGATGGCGTCGAATTGGCATTTGCTAACGCAGTTGCCGAAACCAAGACAACCGAAGAGACAGCCGCTTTCGCCAGTGTAAAGGCTATTGGCGAATGCACAATCGTGAAGACCGTCGTAGTTGGTTTTGGCGGGAGCGTTGCTGCACGAGCCGTTGCAGCGGAGCACTGCTACCATGGGGTCGGATGCTTCAGCGGTAACACCAAGCAACTCGGCTACCTTCTGAGCCACGGCGTCGCCACCGGGGGCACATTTAAGGCCGTCCATGTTGCCTTGTTTTACAAAAGCTTCGGCCAAAGCACGGCAACCTGCTTTACCGCAGCCGCCGCAATTGGCGCCGGGAAGCACGTCTGCAATTTCATCAATCAAGGGGTCTTCCTCCACCTTGAATTTCTGTGCTACAAAATAGAGCACCATGGCAAAAATGGCGCCAGTGACGCCTAATACCAGTACTGCCAGCAGAATAAATTTTATCGTCATAGTTTGTATGTTTTATTATCTTAATAAGTTAGTTTTAGTTTCCGTTTATGAATTTGCAAAGATACATATTTTTTTAAAAATACATAAAAATAATAGTAGTCACAATCAACAATCGACACGGGTATGGGCTTGCATTTTATTGTTTTTTTTGTTTTTATCTTGTTGAAAAAAATAAGTGGAAATGTGGAATTTCTTTTCTTGTTGAAAAGTTTTTTCTTGTAATTAGAAAAATGTTTGTACCTTTGTATCGTCAAACTTTAGAAAAACAATATTATTATGAGCACAGTAATTGTAGGATTTGATTTCTCGACAGGGTCTGCCAAAGCCGTCGATCTCGCAATAGATATTGCCAATCGCTGGCATTCAGATCTGCGTTTGGTGTATGTGAAAAGTAGTCCCAACGAAGATGAAAGACCTATCAGGGAAGAGATAGAGCGTCGCAATGCAGGCGTGGCTCCTTTGCTTAAAGACATCAAGATGGATTATGTGCTGCTTACAGGTGTGGTTCATGAACAGCTTACATCCGAAGCCGAGCGTTGCAATGCTCAGCTTATTGTGGTGGGTACCAATGGTATGTCTGGTCATTCTACCAATTGGATTGGTCGTAATACTTATCGTACTATCACCGAGAGCGATATACCTGTTCTCACTGTACGTGAAGATTTCAACTTCAACAAAGCTCTCGAAACCATCGTGGTGCCCGTGGATTCTACTTCGGCAACGCGACAGAAGGTGCCTATTGCCTCCAAGTTTGCCCGTATGTTTGGTTCAAAAGTTCATATTCTGGGACTCTATACTAGCGAGAACAAATCTATCCACGACATCGTGGATGGCTATGTGAACCAGGTGCAGAAACATCTTGACAATGCGGGTGTAAGCTATGAGACTGTATGCGTGAGCGCCGAAAAGAACCTTACTGTCACTACACTTGAATATGCCGACAAAGTGAATGCTGACCTCATTACCATCATGACTGAACAGGAAAAGGCACTCTCTCATTGGTTTATCGGTAATTTTGCTCAACAGATGCTCAACCTTTCCCGTCGTCCTATCCTCTCGGTTCGCCCTCAACAGTACGGCTCGGAGGCTAGATAGGAAAACTGAAGAAATAATATACAAAGGGAGTCGATATTGTGCTCCCTTTGTCCTTGCTAAGATAAAATGAAAGAATTGAAAAAAGACATCGTGGTACTATTGGCGTTCATCGCCTTAGGCTTCTCGTCGCTCTGTGCGCAGACCCGCGGTCGCCATGCTGTAGAGGTGACAGGTGATGTGGCTGTGCAGCAACTTGTTGAGAAACATATAGAGATCAACGATCGTGTGAAAACCATTCCGGGCTATCGCATTCAGATAGCTTCACTCTCTGGAAATAATGCCAAGAATAGTGCTTTTGCACTGAAGGACAACTTTTTGATAGTTCACCCGGATATGACGGCCTATATCATCTTTGAAGAACCTAATTTCAAGGTGAAAATTGGCGATTTTTCCACTCGTTTGGATGCCTACGTCTATCTGCAGTATATTAAAGCTACTTACCCCGGTGTTATTGTGAAAGATAACGTGTATCCTATCCGCCTCAACCTCGATACTCTTATTCCTGAGACCGACGAGGATGCTATGTATTAGTCGGAGAGTAATCCTGTGAGATTGCGACGTGCCTCTATTGATCAGCTCCGACTTGTTGTTTGAATATGCCTAGGTAGGGGAGATCCTTCGATATGCCTTCGATATGCTTTCGATATGCCTTCGATGTGCCATCGAGGTGATCTCGATTTTAGAACCTCACCAAGACGGATGTGGAGCGGATGGAGGATATACTCTGATAAAAGGATGGATAGCCATATGCCTTTGATTGTTGGTGTCATAAAAGGTTGGGCATAATGTGATCAGTTGCCACGCGTGAAAATATGCTTTTTTTCGGTTCCATTGGCCGGATATTTATTCAATTTCGGATATCAAAGATGTCTATATACTCTAGCATGGATCAATCACTCCTGTAAAGAGGGGGGGGCGCTCGTTTGATGAAACGAGAATGGCTTTGATTGGAACCGTCTTTATTGCAACAGTGTGACGCCGAATGTGTTTGTGTTGTTGTTGCTTTGTAAAACAAGGGAGCAAGTAAGCAAAAATATATTTTTTTATTGGGATTAGGTTTAAATTTGTATTTTTGCAATTTATAAATCGACGCTTTGGGCTATGAAAAAAACTGCTTTACTCCTCATTATGTTGCTTTTCACTACGGTGATGCATGCTCGCAACGAGCGCGATTCGTTGAGGGTAGGGCAGAGGATGCTTTTCTCGGAAAACAAGGGTCAGTGGGAACAAGCGGTGCTTTTCCGTTCGCAACTCAGTGGTGCTACCCTCTTTTTGGAACGCGATGGTTTTACTTTCTTGGTGCTCCATCCTGATTGTCGTCCTCGGCACCCCCGTATGAGCCAGTTTGGCAGTTATCGCACCCATGCCTATCGGGTCCATTTTGAGGGCTCTCAGGCCAAGAATGTTATTGGCGAGGGACAAGAAGATACGTATGAGAACTATTTTCTCGGCAACGATCCTCACCGTTGGACCAGCCGAGTGGGGGTGTATGGTGCTGTCACTTACAGCCAACTCTATCCTGGCATCGATTTGCGGGTCTATTCAGCCGAGCATGCTATGAAGTATGACTTCTTG
>JAZUDW010000110.1:0-19479 GCA_045639845.1 Bacteroidales bacterium | reverse complement strand
GCCAAACTGGATTTCGCCTTCAACGCCTCTCTAACTGCCGTCAATGTGGCAAAGGTGGTCATCAAGGAGCACTATCCCACTTTCTCTATGGCAAACCTTAAGTCGCTGTTATACAATGCATATATCATGAACCGATTTTTTATCATATCGGGTTTCCGTCCGAACAAGTCAATAAATGCCAAAATTGTCAAAGAACTCTTTAATATCGCGGCTCCTGCCGCCTAATTGTTAACTATTTTCTACCGAACCATTGAATAAAACTTTGTAGAAATAATGCAGAATTGAACTATTTATTGTATTGAATAATAAATATTTAAATACATTTTAAAGGGCGACTATTTATACCATACTATCAACCGAAATGTTTACAAAAGGAATTCGATAGGTGAATCCCTCCTTTCTGTACAGTGATCAATACGCAATTTTACATCAACAAGTTCTTCCTTGCTACACAATCTCTACCACATATAAAATATTGTCCTTCACACGGAATCGCACATCCTTACCGCCAAAGGTAAGCCCATAGATACGATCTGGATCGTTTTGATACTGAGGACGCGGATCGTTGGCAAGCAGTTGAATCAAGGCAGGACGCAGGGACTCGTCCATTGCCATAAGCCAAGATGGATCACATTGTACTTCGAGCAACTGTCGGGACGGCGTAGGTGCGAACCCGCTTCGGGCATCGGGATGAGAATCGGTGTAGGGGATATAGGGTTTGATATCAAAAATGGGCGTGCCATCCATCAGATCGGCACCGGCAATGTGTAGCACGGGGCCTTCGGATGTATGCAGTTCAACAGAAAGCAGCCGCACTGACGATAGTGCCAATGCATTGGGTCGAAACGAGCTGCGTGTGGCAAACACTCCCATACGCTGATTGCCGCCAAGACGAGGGGGACGAACGGTGGGCGACCATGTGGAACGAACATTCTCCGAGAACTGCCATATGAGCCACAAATAATCAAAGTCGTCAATACCACGCAACGACTCTGGTACCCGATAGCGAGGGGTGAATACGATGGTGGCAGGGACATCGTCAACAATATTGCTTTGCCGAGGAATACCAAACTTTGATGCAAAAGGACTTCTGATATGTGCTATTACTTCCATAATAAACTATTGTTGAATCGTTGATTTGTTGATTTGATGGTTGTTGACTCCTTCTAATAAACAGTTAAACAAATAAACAACTAAACAGCGACAGCTTCAATGATCACTCTATCATATAAACAACATTAAAAAGGCGGTGTTTCAATTGTTGATAGTAATACCCCAATCAACACACGACGAGGCTGTCCCCCTGAAGGTAGGGGACAACGGGACATGTATTGAGTTGGAACGCGAAATCGATATCGCGATGCGCCCCCATGGCTTCCAGTCGGGCCACATGGGTGGCTCTCTGTGCAAAGCTGCGAAGGTGGGGATGGGCCATGGTCCACAAATCGGCACTCATCGTTGCCGAATCGTTTAATGCTCGATACCCATTGGTACACAGTCGCTCAACCAAAGCACCGGCAAAGAGCGTATCTTCCAACGAGGGGTCGCCCTTCCACCCGGAACAGAGTACTACCACGTCGAGCGACCTGTGGTCGTTAAGTTCAAGAACTTTTTCGACCAGCGCATCGATGTTTGAGAATGCACCCACAAGCACGTGTGGCGAATCTTTGGCCGTGAGGACGGAAACGGTACCATTGGTTGTAGAGTAGGCCAGATGCCGCCCTTTTAAATTCATTGCAAGGTACTCCGTAGGGGAGTTGCCGGCTTGGGCCAGCGGCAGTTTTTGCCCGCCGCGTTCTGCAGCTACGATATACCCTTTCGCATAGTAGGCGGGTAATGGATCTAAACTGTCCAGAGGGACCACACTTTCGGCACCGGCCATGAAGGCGGCACAAATGGACGATGTGGCCCGTAATATATCGACGGCTATGGTGATATGATTATCGACTATGGACCGTTTTTTATAAAGCAAAGGACTAAGAACGACTTCTATATTCATATTTTTTAGTGATCAGTGATAAGTGATCCATGATGAGTGAGGCTAACGCTGTTTAGTTGTTGATCTGTTTATTTGTTGATTTGAGGGCTCCCTGCGGTCGCTGACCTTGGCTACAATTCAGTCGCCAACCATAGTTCGGTTGAGTTGTTTATTTGAGGGAGTCTGCAAACATCAAATCAACAAATAAACGATTCAACAGCTCAACAGCGACCAAAGGGAGCCGCACTGATCACTACCTCAAAAAATAAGAAAAACGGTGGCTTGTAAGCCGGGTTCTGTACTTTCAAAAAGGCGAAAGCCTCTATCATTAATCTAGGGCAGCTGTCACCAACTGTCTCAATCAACCTACCCCCCGACACGAGCGAGTCAACTCTTAGCTGTCGGTATATTTGGTCTTTCAACCCATAAGGTTTTCCATCAATACTCATCACTGAGCATTGTCGTGAGCTCTTACCTCGCGTTTTCACCCTTACCAACCGAAGTTGGCGGTATATTTTCTGCGGCACTGTCTGTAATGAAGCACTTGCGCACTTCACCCCTTCCTGTTAGGAAGTATGGGACTCTGCGTTGCCCAGACTTTCCTCTTGCAGCCAACTGATACAGAAGGCTACAAGCGATAGAGCCACCACCGTTTTTCGGACTGCAAAAGTACAAACTTTTTTATAATCGGCGAAAAAAAAAGATCAGCTACATCAACTAAATGAAAAAATAACTTGGGACACTATAGTTTGACAACTTGACACGCTTTTAATTATTCTCCGTTTTGCTTGCTCCGCTGCGCAATCCTTTCGGACCACTATCGAAGTCCACTGGACTTCTTCATCTTGTTGATCGACCATTTTGCCACTCTGCAGCGGGGACATGCAGGCAAACCGATCAAAGGTTTGCCGGACCTTTTCGTCCTCAGTCACATAGCCCGCTATGCCCCCTCGTCTCAACGCCAAAATATCTCAACAATCTAAAGCAAAATCGTACCAATTTATTTTTTATCACCACTAAAATAACCGACATACAATTTTTTTTATTACTTTTGCACTCGCTATAACACACTAAAATATTACACTTTTGGTGAGATAGTTTATTGTAATTTAGAACATTGGAAGTCTATGAACCGACATTTAACATTTATCGCAATCCTGTCATTGGGGGCATTGTGCCTTTTATCGGCCTGCAGTGGACCCAAACCAATGGTACAGGACAATAGTCTGCAACTGGCCTATCTAAAGGACCCCAGTACAGAGAATCTAGAAGCCCTATCTAAAGCTTATGCTACTACAATCAACCGCAGTCGTAAGAGCAAGACGCAATATCCAGGCCTTTATGCCGACTATGCTGTTACATTGGTGCTTCTGGGCAACATCAACGAAGCCAACAAATGGTTCAACAACGAGGTTGCTGCATTCCCAAACAGCAGCTCTTATATCAACGAGATCAAACGTCAGATTATTCCTTCTCTCGCTACAGACAATACCGTTTCGTCCGAAGATGAGACTATACCCGTGAGTGATACCACAATTACCCAGGCCATGCATGATGCAGTAAGTCTCGTAATTGAACAGAAAAATGCTCAAGATGCCAAGGTTGGAGGAAATACACCTACGGTTAAATCCGACACTCCAAAGAAGCCTGTAAAAAAATCTTCACACGGAAAGAAAAAAGGAAAGAAAGGAAAAAGGAAATAAGTCCAAATTATTGATGAACTGTTGAATTGTTTATTTATTGTGTTGATGGTTGCTGACTCCCTCAAATAACCAAACTTCCTCAATTCAACAACTAAACAACATATAAGCATATATCACAATGAAACGAAATATTATATTCATACTTCTTTGTGCAACGGTGATGGTTCTCACTTCTTGCAAGCAAGAGAAAAAGGTCACCTATTACGAGGGTATCTATTCTGAGAAACCCGTACTTATTTATATACCACCGGTGGAAGACCGCAGTGCTCGACAGTTTGAGAAATACCCCAAGAATGTAGAATACAACAACGAATGCAATACTGCCGCACAGTATTTCTACCAAACACTCTCCTACCCTTTGCTTTCCAATGGATACTACGTGGTAGGTCCACTCACTGCCCGCCAGATCTTTGCCCTTGATGGCAGCAACTACAAAAACCTACGTAGAGGTGATATCAAGAATCTCTACAACGACTACGGTATCGATGCAGTACTGAACACTACCATACATCGTTGGGTAGAGAAAAATGCCGAATGGACTATTTACATCGAATACCAACTGCGTTCTGCAAAGACGAATACAGAACTTATGCACAAATGGGTGAAAGCAACAAAACTTCTCCCAACCAATCTTAAAGGCGACCCCTATATTCTACAACGAGACCGTAAGTTTGCACAAAAAATGGGCGGCGTGGATAACGGCACTGCTCAACGATGCTGGATTGTGGAGAAATGCAACGACTATGTGCTCCGTAATTTGCCAACCAGCTCAACACGTCGCCAATTTGAGGAAGACCTGTATAGAGGTGCTAATGCCACCTATATCAAATACATCTGGAACCAGGACGGACAAGCCGACGTGCAACCTCTCAGTGCCGAAGAGTTTGAACAAGGATGCTTTGTTGATTAGAAGGCACTGTATCACTGCGATATGAATATTGTTTATTTGTTGAATCGTTGATCTGTTGAATTGATTGTTGCGTACCTCAACGCGACCGCAGGGAGCCCTCAAATAAACAAATAAACAACTCAACCCAAGGTCAGCGTCAAAAGGGGGCCTCGTCACCACTAAGCTGACAACCCTAAACGAAATATCTAAATCAAAAAATAAAAAAAACTTAACCACCCACTTACAAACACCAATGAAAAAAATCATGCTTTGGGTCGCCATCATTGTGATGAGCGCAACTCGACTGATGGCTTCACCAGCCTACCCTGGACTAATCAAATTTCAGCAGCCTCAAAGCGACATCACCTTCAATATCTACCTCAAGGGTGACGAACGTGTTCATTGGGCTGAAACCGAAGACGGATACAGTCTCATTCATGCAGACAACGGTACTTTGATGTATGGAATGATCAACGAATCTGGTGATCTTGTTCCTTCTTCGTTTATGGCTACCGACTTTAAGGACCGTACCCCCGAAGTCTTGGCTTTCTTGGAAAACACACCGAAACATCTCACTTTTAGCAAAAGTCAAGTTAATCAGATGCAATCCATTTGGACCGACATGACCCAAATGAAGTATGCCCCTAAAACGATGTCTAACGTTACTGGCGAGAAGAAATTCCTTGTTATTCTTTTCCAATTTCCAGACCTAAGCTTCTCGCATAGAGCATCCGAATTCAAGAACCTGTTCAATCAAGTAGGCTACTCCGTAAATCACGCTACCGGCAGCGTTCGTGATTACTATTATGACGTGTCACACGGCTTGTTTTCCCTTTCTGTAGATGTAGTTGGACCTTATACCTCTACCTACGGATTTGCACATTACGGTGAAAACGATGGATACCAAGATTTTGCCGAAGAAGCAGTAGAAAATGCCTCACACGATGTGGATTTTTCCAACTACGACAACGACAACGATGGCTACATTGACGGCCTTCATATCATCTTTGCTGGCCACGGAGAAGAAGCTGGTGCTAGTTCGGATCATATCTGGTCGCACAAATGGAACATTTTCAGTGCACCTGTATATAACAACACCATTGTTGATGTTTATTCCTGCTCTCCTGAATGTAGCGGAAACCAGGATGCCAATCTCACCGCCATCGGTGTTATATGCCACGAGTTAGGCCACGTATTCGGTGCACCCGATTACTATGACACAGACTATGCTGGCAGCGGTGGAGAGTTTCCCGGTCTAGGCAAATGGGATATCATGTCTAGCGGCAGCTGGAACAACTCGGGTCGCACTCCCGCCCACCACAATCCCTATACAAAGGCATATATCTATCGTTGGATCGATATCGATACACTAGACAGTCCCGAGTCGGTTACCCTGTATTCTGTAGCAGAGTCGGCCCATCATACTTATCGTATCAATACAAGCACACCCGGCGATTTCTTCATAGTAGAGAACCGCCAGCAGATCAAGTGGGACAACAGAATACCCGGCCATGGACTTCTTGTTTATCACGTTCACCCCAATGCTCATGGAGCCTCAGTAAGCAATTACCGGCACCCACAACAGATTTATATTCTTGCTCCTACGGCAAGTACCGACACCATGCCCACCAACAATCCAAGTTCATATGGTGACCTCAATAGTTCGTCGGCAACACTGCCTGGTTCTGCCTATCGCACACAGCTCACCGACTATACAACACCACGACTTCGTCCTTGGTCGCAGGCACTGAACAACAGCCCCATCACCAACATTTCTGAAAACACTGCTGCAAACACCGTATCGTTCTGTTTCAAGAACGCAACCGCACAGAGCCAAAACCTAAATGCCAACGGTGTCAGCAACTCCCATATCCAAGCCAAGTGGGACAACTACGGTTCCTACACCAGCATTCTCATGATGTCCACCACTAATCAATTTGGTACTCCCACGGCCCCAATGCATGTTGGTGACACTTTGCCTGGCGGCGGTATCGTAGTGTATCGTGGCAATGTTGGTAACCTAATGTTAGACAGTCTCCAATCGGGCACCACCTATTATTTCTGTCTCTACACTCATCTCACCGACAGCACATTCTCAACACCGCTATACAGCCAAGCTACCACTATGGAATGTGGGGCTGATGATTGGATCGAAGAAAATTTCAACCAATATGCTCATAACGAGCTGCCTTCGTGTTGGGCCTCTCTCAACGAGACGTATGGTTGGCACGTTACCACCAATAGCGATCGAGACCCCTACCTCACTACTACCAACAATGCACTCGACAACACCCCCTACTTGTTCCAAGTCATAACTACTCCCATCGCCAATAGCGATAGCGCATCGAACATCATCTTCTCTTTTGACGCTCGACTCAACAATGCCACCGAAGAGAATCCCCTCATGATCCTCTATCGTAAATCTATTGACTCTCAATGGGACACTATCCTCACAGTTGCTGGAGATAACCTCAATGAATGGACAACCTATTACGCCGAACTGAAAGCGCCTACGCAATATAGTCTGCTGAGTTTTGCCTTCATGCACACCAATCAAGCAAGTGTGGATATAGACAACCTCCAGCTACGTGACGGCTATCTGGTGCATTCTTATTCTACCGATGGTGGCAGTATCAGTCCTAACGGATACCATGTATATCAAGCAGGTGACTCTATCACATTTGTTGCTCTTCGCAACGGCGGCTATCGTCTAAAAGGTATCTATCTTGACAATTATAGTGTGATGAACGACGTTGATACAACAAGAATACCGACCTATATCCTCCCCGTTCGTCGCTCTTGCACCCTTCGAGCCGTGTTTGAACGGGACCTCGCTATAGAAGAGGTCACAAACGTCAGACCTTCTTTGTACCCCAATCCTGCTACCGACCGTGTGAGAATTGAAAATATACCGACTAATGTGACTACGATTCAGATCTTCGATATCTATGGACGTCATATTGCCACCCTCCCTGTGACAGACAGTACTATGACTATCGAGACAAACCACTACAACAAAGGTATCTATATTGTCCGCATCGGCGACCATTACATGAAACTGGTCAAAGAATAATCATCACATACCTCCAGAATCAAAAGACACCCTTGTTTTCAATACGGGGGTGTCTTTTTCCACAAGAAAAACATAAGGACAATATCTCTACGACCTTTAAACAATGGACATATAATGAGCACTAGAAACATCTTATTCCTTCTCTTTGCCATCTGTGCTTCACCCACCATAATGAAAGCACAAAGCGACAACACAACCGACACAATAAATTTCATCACCTTGATAAAGCCATCTCCCCAGTTTCCCGGTGGAGAAGAAAAATTGCAAGAATATATTGAGGCAAATCTGCGCTATCCATCAGAGGCGGTAAAAGACAGTGTCACCGGTCGAGTGTATGTACGTTTTATTGTAAAAGCCGATGGTTCTATTACCAATGTCGAAGTGATGAAACACCTTCATCCCATATTAGATGCAGAGGCGGTGCGCGTGATCGAAAATATGCCCAAATGGAAGCCGGGTAAAGAAGGCAACAAATATGTAAACACCGCGCTTGTATTACCCATCCGCTTTGAGCTCAACTAATCATTGAATGAATACTACTCACGAAAGCAATCTGTAGTGAGAAAGGATGCTTATCTATAATATCTATGAATTCAATACAACACCGCATTCATGGATATTTTTTCAGATTCAACATCAAACTATCAACCCAACAGTACATTAGGAAGAAACGACACCATGGAAGAAACTATACAAACAAGCAACTACGACCTCACGCAAGAAGAGATTACCAAGATAGATGCAAAATTAGATAGTTGGAAAAAGAAATTGCTAGACTTAGGTCTGCGCAACCAACTGCTCAACTTCAAACCCTCACGTTCCTCCAATCTAAAGATAGACCTTTCCACTGGCCTAGACTCCGTCTTCTCCACACTGGTTGATAGAGAAAAGACCCTCAAGTTCGTGCCTATAGTGGAACAAGAGAAGGCCAAAGATAAGTTGTTATATATCGACAACTACGAATCCCGTCAACGACAGATACACACACTACGTAGCAGTGCAAAGAAATCGTTGGCCGAGAAAGGTGTCAACATTCTTTACATGACCTTCGGTATGCTATACTGGAAGGATAAAGGCCCCCAAGCTCAAGAAATGATGGCACCTTTGCTGCTGGTACCTGTAGCCATAGAGCACGCCTCTACATTTGCCCCCTACGAACTACAAGTTGCCGAAGGCGAATTCGTTGTCAACCCTACCCTGCTCTTCAAACTCGAAAACGATTTTCAAATATACGATCTCCCAACCTTGGGCGACGAGGAGATGCCTGAAGCTTTTATTGAACGCTTCAAAGAATCCCTGCATCACGAGGAATGGCATATAGAAAATGAAATCTATGTAAGCCTCCTCGCCTTTCAAAAAATTAACATGTATCGTGATCTTGAGAAACACAAGGAACGCCTCTACCGGAACAAGATCGTGAGAGCCATTTGTGGTGTGAATAGCAACTTCGAAGCTGATCAGCAAGCCATTTCCGAAATAGGCACACGATTCAATCACGATACACAAGTACGCCCCACGGAGACTTTTAGTATTGTGGATGCCGATGCTAGCCAGGCTGACGCAATACTTTTGGCCGATAAAGGTGTAAGTTTCGTTCTACAAGGACCTCCGGGCACTGGAAAAAGCCAAACCATCACCAATATCATAGCCACCATGCTGGCCAAAGGTAAAAAGGTGCTCTTTGTGGCCGAAAAGGAAGCTGCACTTTCTGTTGTTCAGAATAGACTTGCCGAACACGGCATGGGCGATTTTTGTCTCATGATAGACAACGACAAGGCCAAGAAAAAAGACATACTACAACAAATAGACAACTGCATAGCGCAACCCAAGCTCCAACTGAAAAGTGACATTGACGACAGACTGTTGGAACTAGAAGAGAAACGAGCACGACTTAATCAATACTATGAGCAGCTTACAACCATCGTAGAGCCCATCAAGAAATCTATCTACGATATGTGTGGCGAGATAGCATCACGAAATGATATTCCTGATGTCATGTTTGATATAGCCCATGTCGATCAGATCGATGCTGACCAGCTACGCAAACACAGAGACATCGTGAAAGACTATATGGCTGCACATGGACAATACGATACTGTACGCCAAAATCCTTGGTTCGGATCCAAACTCGGAGAGATAGGCATCAACCAGCAGGCTGTGATTATTGAGCAATTGACCAAAGCTACCAACGTTATCGAACAGATAGAGCAGACCATGGGAGAGGTGGTACTGAGCACAGGTCTTCCTATTGAGCCCATAGGCAACAATATTGCATGTATGACAGACATGCTGCAACTCCTATCATCACCTATCGAATACCCCGTAGCATGGCTCACACTCGATACACTGGACTGCATTCCCAATGCAAAGCCGAAGCAGGAACGGGAAGCTTTGAAAAAACAATTGGAGGATCTAATTCAGCAAGAAGCACAAAGCCTACAAAATATAGAGCAAAACTATGATCGCGACGTTATTGAAGTCGATCCGTCCATGTTGGACCGTTTCCGCTCTGATTATGGTTCCATGCTTAGGAGCCTCAACGCCCAATACCGTAAAGATATCTCCATTCTTGCTTCATACAGCAAACAGGGTAAGCCCGACTTTGACGAAGCTCTCGCTATTCTCAAACAGATAAAGAATTATAGAGAAATCAAGATTACTTTGGACAACTGCAAAGCAGAACAAGCCAAACAGCTACCTCTAGAGCAGGCAGAGACGATGCGTGCAAAACTTCGTCAATACAATCTTGATCCGCAAGCCATTATTACCATAATTGAACGGCCATCCACCCAAGATCAATCACTTTCAGCATACTCAAAATTAAAGCAACTACAGGGTAGCTCAGACATTGAGACTGTCAAGAATTTCTTTTCTGATCAAGAATGGGGTTACATATGCTCAAACAGAGAGCAGTCTATAGCCGAGCGACTACGCCAATGTGCTGCTCATACGGAAGCATTGCGCGACTGGAAAGGCTATCAAGATAGCCGAAAACGAGCTGCCGAATCGGGCATTGCCACTTTTATCAACGCCGTAGAACAGCACCCGAGTCCCATCAACAAGCAACTGCTAGAAGAGTGCTTTGTCAAACACTTCTACAAACTCCTCATCGACAACACCCTCCTTAAGGAGCCTTACGCCTCGGTACGCGACTTCAGTCACACCGCCATCATGCAACTTATCGCGGACTTTAGAGCCCTTGACGTTGAGCAGCTACGCATCACTCAGGAGAAGATTCGCGTAAGCCTAATCCAGCAGATACCCGACTTTAGTTTCTCCAATAGCAGTGGCAGTGAGATTGGTCTTCTCAAACGAGAGATTCAGAAGAAACGCGGACAGAAACCCCTCCGCGTACTCTTCCAACAGATACCCAATATCATCACTCACATCAAACCCTGTTTCCTAATGTCGCCCCTTGCCATTAGTGCTTATCTCAACGATATGGAATTTGATTTGGTGATCTTCGACGAAGCCTCTCAAGTATTTCCCGAGAATGCCATCGGCGCCATTATGCGAGGCAAACAACTCATCGTTGTTGGGGACGATCGACAGCTACCACCCACGAACTTCTTCAAATCGGCCACTTTAGAAATCGATGAAGAAGAAATGGAAGATGACAGTGCTTTCGAGTCCATTCTTGACCAGAGTGCCACCGTGTTGCCTACCATGACACTCCAGTGGCACTATCGAAGCAAAAGCGAGTCGCTCATAGCTTTCTCAAATGCCGAAATATACAACAACAGGCTCATAAGTTTCCCCACGCGCGATATCACAAGCACTGGCCATACACCCGATTTAGGTGTAGAGTGCGAATACGTCGCCGATGGAATATATGATCGAGGAGGCAAGAAAGACAATGTAGTTGAGGCCAATCGCGTCATTGACCTGATGAAAGCACATTTTTTGAACTATCCTAAGCGATCACTTGGTGTAGTCACCTTCAGCGAGGCACAGATGGACTGCATCGAGAATCAGCTCATGCTACGACTCAAAGAAGATGATGAGCTCAAGCATTTATATGAACAGAGTGTTGGTCGAGAGAAAGAGCCTTTCATTCTTAAGAATCTAGAAAACATACAGGGCGACGAGCGCGACACCATCATTATGAGCGTAGGCTACGGAAAAGACAGCCAAGGAAAACTCTACAACAACATGGGACCTATTACCCGTGACGGCGGGTACCGACGACTCAATGTAGCCATCACACGTGCCAAATACAACGTCAAGATCGTATGCTCCATCCAACCCGAAGATATTCATATAGATGACGCAAACAATACACCACAAAACGGACTACGCCTCCTGAAGACATACATTGACTACGCCCAACGAGGCAAAGTCGCCATCGAGAACGACTTACGGGCTTCGGCAGCCTCTGTTGTAGATACAGCCTTCGAAGAATCTGTATTCCGATTCCTTACCAATAAAGGATATCAAGTAGATCGACTTGTAGGCACCTCCCAGTTCCGTATCAATCTAGCAGTAGTGAACCCTCAGCCCGAAAAAGGATACATACTCGCTATTGAATGCGACGGTTCCACCTATCTTAGTGCTCGAACTGCTCGCGAACGAGACAGAGTGCGTCCTACCATGTTACGCAACATGGGTTGGCAGATAATCCGACTATGGGCCATTGACTGGATCATCAACCGACAAAAACAAGAAGAACGCATACTTAATGCAATAAACTCAGCCTTGGAGGGACATCCCGCAGAAGACATCATAGAGACCATTCTCCCCCATACCAACCTCTCCGAGTTGGCCACAGGCAGTTGCACGACCAATGATCGCAATACCTACACTCCCCCTAAAGTCACTACTGAACAAAGCCATTCCGATAACGCTGCTATCGATGAAAATCCGTTCACAACATACTGCTATGCTGAATGGGATACGCATTTGGTACCAAAGGATAATATCATGAAGATGATACAAACAGAACAACCCGTGGCTTTCGATATGATCTGTGAGCGCGTGTTACAATATCAAAAGATCCAACAGAAGGTGCTAGGTCCACAGATACGCGACATGCTCTCACGCGAAGCCGTCAACACCGATCCTCTTGGATTCATCACAACAAAAGACTATGATATCGCTCAACTCAAATGTCGTATTCCTACAGAAGGAGAAAAACCACGCAACATTGACTGCATCCACCCAACAGAGCTGAAACTAGCATTGGTATTCATCGCTTCTAAGTCGTTTGGAGCCACTCGCGAAAGTCTCATTACCGATACTGCACGTGCACTTGGATTCAAACGAACCACGGATATAGTCAACGCTTCGTTAAACCATCAAATAGATCAGTTGCTTCACAACGGTACACTCATAGACAACAATGGAAAAATCGTTCTTACTGGTGAGAATGCATAATAAATCACACAAAATACTCACATAAGAAACAAAAGTGTAACGAAAGTTATCGCATAAAAAACTTCGCAACATTCGGATATAAAATTCCAATTAACTCTGTCGGATTCGTTTTCAAAGAACCATCCGGCAGAGTTATCTTTTCTACACCCGCCAAATTAGAACCCACCGCCAACGGACTCACAAAAACATAAAAATCACCACAATACACATACATACATCTACTATATAAATATAATAATATATTTTTTTCATTAAAAACATACACAATCCAAAACTTTAACGTACTTTTGCACAAGATTTTTACATCAACCCGACAAAAATAAACTAGCAAAGAAAGCACAATTTAACTCAATCAATCCGACACAATGAAGAACAAATACCACGATCTGATTGATCAAACTTTCGAGTTTCCACAAGACGAATTCCGCACTCAAGACGGCGAACTATATTTCCACGACATACCCCTCATGGAAATCATTAAACAGTACGGAACACCACTTAAGATCACCTATCTGCCGAAAATCAGTTCTCAGATTCAGCGAGCCAAACGCATGTTCAATGTAGCTATTGCCAAGACCGACTATCGTGGATCATACAACTACTGTTATTGCACCAAAAGCAGTCACTTCTCTTTCGTACTCGAAGAAGCACTAAAAAACGATATCAACCTTGAAACCTCGAGTGCTTTTGACATCAATCTTATTCAAGAGCTCTACCAATTGGGGCTCATTGATAAGAATATATTCATCATCAGCAATGGTTTCAAACGTCAACAATACATAGAAAACATCGCAACTCTCTATCATGATGGTTTCCACAACATTGTACCCATCCTCGACAACAAGCATGAGATGCAGATGCTCGACGAGGCTCTCCAAAACCCTGAAGTTCCTATGAAACTCGGCATTCGCATTGCCTCTGAGGAAGAGCCTAAATTCGATTTCTACACTTCTCGTCTTGGCATACGCTACAACGACATCGTTTCGTTTTACGAAGACAAAATCAAGGGTAATCCCAAATATCAGTTCAAGATGCTTCACTTTTTCATCAACACTGGCATCCGAGACACTGCATACTATTGGAACGAACTTGCAAAATGCGTCAATGTATATTGCGACCTCAAGCGTATCTGCCCTGACCTCGACTCTCTAAACATCGGTGGCGGTTTCCCCATCAAGAACTCTTTAGCATCCAATTACGAATATGAGTATATGGCCGAAGAGATACTCGCACAGATCAAAAATATATGCACCAACCGCGGTGTCGAGGAGCCCAATATATTCACCGAATTCGGCAGTTTCACCGTAGGCGAGAGCGGTGCCACACTATACAGTATACTCGGACAAAAGCAGCAAAACGACCGTGAGCTCTGGTATATGATTGACTCCTCGTTCATTACCACACTACCCGACACTTGGGGCATCAACCAGCGTTTCATCATGCTCCCCATCAATCATTGGGACAGCGAATACCAACGGGTCTTCCTTGGCGGTCTCACCTGTGACAGCGAAGACTTTTACAACGCCGACTCTCACGCTAACGCCATATTCCTGCCAAAACTACAAAAAGACACACCTCTCTATATCGGGTTCTTCCACACCGGAGCCTACCAAGAGAGCTTAGGCGGCTACGGCGGCATACAGCATTGCCTCGTTCCTGCTCCAAAGCACATCATTATCGACAAAGACGCAAATGGCGAATACACAACTAAACTTTTCGCCAAAGAACAAAGTCACAAATCAATGCTTAAAATATTAGGATATTAATGAATATTGCCTAGCTATTGAATTGTTTTTTTTCGATAAATCTTTTTATCAGAACTGCAAACAATCAACAATATTAGGCAACTCAAACATACAGATTAATATCACAAAGAATCACGAGATACACAGAAAAAAAAAGAATAAAGAAATATCACAATGAAAAAAATCACACTCACGTTTCTTACATCTATTATGCTGCTCACCATATCATGTCAAGATGGCACTAACGGAAATTCCACGAACAGCTCCATAAATCTTCATAACCAGAACGACACACTCAGTTGGGTAGTAGGAGAAAGTCTAGCAAAAGGCATCATGAGCAGCGGACTTGAATTCGACCAAGACCTCGTTCTCAAAGCCATAAAGCACACTCTTGCTGACAAAGCTCAACCTCTCGACGAAGACACCTACAACGCTGCACTCAACTATCTGAACACGATGATCATGACCAACCAACGTCAACAGATCGAGACACAAATGACCGACGCAAAAGCCAAAGAGGATGCCTATTTCGAAAAATTACTTAGTGAAAACAAGAGTGTGAAGAAAGCAAAAGAAGGTTTCTACTACGAAGTGATACGCGACGGAAAAGGATCCAAAGCAAAAGAAAGAGAAGTGGTAAAATTTGATTTCAAGGCATGGTTCACAAACGGACAGCTCTACGACCAGACATACGGCAATCGCGATGCCATCACCCATGTAGTAGGCAACCCCATGTTCCTCGGTATGCAACAAGCCCTGACCTATATGAACGCTGGTTCACTCTACCGATTCTACTTCCCCTTTGCCAACGCTTTCGGTGTTGAAGGTACCGACGGTATCCCTCCCTGCACCACCGTTATCTACGAAATCGAACTCCACGAGATACTCCGATAATCAGATAGAGGCTCCTCATTACAATACTATCAATAAGTACTGAAATCATAATAATAGCTCCACTCTCACTAGTGGAGCTATTATTTTTTCTGCATGCTCCCTCTGGCAATATATAGAAGACTCGTCTAGCGAAAGGGACTTATTGTGCATACCCACAAAAAAAACATACGACCTTGCTCGGGTATTGACACAATCAATTTGCCAGGATTCTATTCAGTGATGATGAAAAAAGAAACAATGTCTGAAGTCATTATTTTTTCATAACCAAATTAGGGACGCTTGATTACTAACAAGAAGAGCTATTGTGGTTCGATGTTGTAACGATAAGGGCCATTGAAGAGACAAAGATCTTGGCCGTCAAAGCATGCATAGTTGCGATGGTCTATCCATTCACCGGTGTTGACGTAGAGAGCTTTACGCATTTCTCCATCTGAAGTCTCTACGTGGAGACGCTTCATCATAGGCAGATGTCGATGGCCAAAAACAAAATAATCGCAAGGTTCCAATAGCAACTGTTGCTTGGACCAAAGGACAATACCCTCATTTTCATCGCCCATATACTTGAAGGACTTAACCTTGTGACGACGACGTGAACTTTCTGACCAAGCTTCTGCAATACCGAATCCAACGAAAGGGTGAAAGAAGGAAAAGAGCCTTTGATTGAAACGACACCGAAATATTGTTTTAAGAAAGTCGTACTTCTTGTCTAAATGGCCTAGGCCATCGCCGTGTCCCACATAGAAACGTTTACCGTCAATAAGGAGACATTCCGGATTTGAGTGCATAATACAACCCACTTCACGCTCGAAATAATCGAACACCCACATATCATGATTCCCGATAAAATAATGTATTTCAACACCTTCATCCGCCATCTGCGACAATTTACCAATAAATCGGGAAAAACCGCGAGGCACAACATGGCGGTAAGAGAACCAAAAGTCGAACATGTCGCCTAATAGTATCAGGCGGCTACATTCAAGACGGATAGAATCCAGAAAGGCAACAATCTCACGTTCACGCTGCAACGTGTCGGTGCCAGCACCAAGATGAGCATCGGATAGGAAATAAGTCTTCACTGCTAAACATTAACGATTAGTGAGATCGAAATCAAGTGTAGGCTGCTGGTCTCCGTATTTGTAGCGGAGGTGTTCCACTACGTTTTTGAAGTTAAGCGTATGCGGATTGTCGGGCAGATCACGTTGAAGTCCTTCAAGAACGAACTCATAATAATCGAAATTGACAGCAGGGTCGATAAGCGACTTGGTGTTAAATGGCTTATAGAGAGCTATGAGAGTAGCTAGCGATCCTTGATTTTCTGTAATAAAATGCACCACATACTTCTGCTGTTCACCAAAGGTCTCAAGATAAATTGAGTCGAGAACATTCTTAGCCTGCAGCGAGTCGGCACCTTTCTTTGTGGCTTTTAGTTCGTCGTACATAGCCACAATCTGCACCAAACGATCCGCACCATAGTTACTATAATCCTGAAGTTGCCATAGGAGCACACTCTCGGGAGACCCGTTTACCTGATAGGTCTTCTCAAACTGATTGAAATCACCAGAAATTGTAATAATCTCACCTTTACGAGGTCCTAACACAACATAGTCATATTCGCTCACATGAAGGTTGTAAAGACTCTCGTAGGGTGGCTCATAACTATATTTGAAATGGCCTTTGCCATCAAGACGGATAGAGTCGATAAACAGACGCTCACCTTGGGGAACCATCTCTTCGAGGTAGATTGTCTTGTTGGCACCATTTTCCAACGTTCCCTCCAAAACGAAACAATCATGACTACCGCAGGCAGCCAATAACAACGAGAGGGATAAACAAAGAAGAAATTTTCTCATAACATATTTTTTTATTCGGCGAACATCACCCTAAGGTTTGTCTTGTTATTCTGCAAGTAGTTCTGCCAATTTATTGACGATGAAAAAAAATAACTTGAGTCAATGTTTCATTTTTTTAATGCTTTAGCCCATCCAGCCGGCTCTTTAGACCATTTTGCAATTCTTCAGGTGGAGACTTGCTGTAAAATGCTCAAAGGTCCACCGAACCTTTTCGTCATCAGTCGTGTAGCCCACAAAACTCCATTTTCTCAATGTGAAAACACCTCGACAATCTAAGCCAAATCATATCACCCAAACTATGGTCGGCGACCGAAGTAGAGCCAACTGCTACACTATCTGAAGTAAAGCCAACTGCTACACTATCTGAAGTGGAGCCAACTGCTACACTACCTGAAGTGGAGCCAAGGTCAGAGACAGAAATGGAGCGAACTTATTTTTTCATCATCACTTAATTCAGTATATTATCAACGATGGTAAGTGCAGCCATAGCCTCAACCACAACAGCTGCGCGTGGGACTTGCGACACATCATGACGCCCCTTTGGGATTACAGTAGAAACGACACCTTGCTTATCAATACAAGGTATCCCTTTCATAAGCGTCACCACTGGATGAAAAGCCACACGCATTACAATAGGCATACCATTAGTGATACCGCCCTGCAGACCACCACAATGGTTAGTCTGGGTGGTAAAATCGCTATTCCAACAATCAATATACTCACTGCCATACATCTCGGCCGCACGAAAACCTTCACCAAACTCGAAACCAGTGGCTGAAGGTATGCTCATCATGCCTGCAGCTAACTGACTCTGTAGTTTGAGAAACAATGGCTCACCAAGTCCCACAGGCACCCCCTTCACAACACATTGTACCGAACCTCCCACAGTATCACCTTGAGGCACATTACCCCGACATTGATACGACGAAGAGACTGTAATACCCTCTTTAGCCAAGATCTGCTTTGCAATACAGCCAGCCACCACACGAGCCACAGTCTCACGGGCTGAGCTTCGGCCTCCACCACGCCAGTCGCGAATGCCGTATTTCTGCTCCCACGTATAGTCGCAATGACCTGGACGGTAAAGATTTCTCAAAGGCTCGTAGTCGGTCGATCGTGCATCAGTATTACCAACCATAAATGCAATGGGAGTGCCCAATGTGACGCCGTCAAGCAAACCAGAAAGCCACTGTATCTCATCGGCCTCTTTGCGAGCTGTGGTATGCTTCATACCCACTCCACCACGACGCAGAAGATCATTACGAATTGCATCAAAATCAATAGCGAGCCCGGATGGACAACCATCAATGACACCACCTATACAAAGGCCATGCGATTCACCAAAAGTTGTGACACGGAAATGACGACCGAAGGTATTGGACATAAAAGTAAGTTAATACCAACCGATGCTAAGGCTACAGACTGTAGGCAGAACAGATATTATGCCATGTACGATTCCTAGGCAATAAAGACTTCGAAATCACAAACAACAAGATCACCGATATGCCCAATAAAACAACCCGTAGCCTAAAGCAGTTTATTCTGTTATTTTACGATTTCCAAAAGTTCTACTTCAAAGATCAATGTAGATCCGGGAGGAATATCACCAACAGGTTTCTCTCCATAGCCGAGATTATAGGGAATATAGAGGATGTACTTTGAGCCTTCGTCCATAAGCTGAAGACCTTCTTGCCAACCAACGATGACTTGATGAAGAGGGAACTGCAGCGGCGTGCCACGATCCAAAGAGCTGTCAAACTTGGTACCATCAATCAGAGTACCGGTGTAATGAACAGACACCGTGCTGGTGGCCGAAGGACGCTTGCCGTTACCCTTCTTGAGAATCTTATACTGCAAACCGCTGGGAGTAGTGTAAACAGCTTTGCTGTTCTTGTTGGCATCGAGGAACTTCTTGCCAGCTTCAATGTTGGCTTGGGTACCGGCCATCATTTGCTGCTGTTTTGCTTGCTG
>JAZUDW010000109.1:0-20475 GCA_045639845.1 Bacteroidales bacterium | reverse complement strand
TTATCCTAACAGATTATTATTTATCTCACAGCCTTAGCTCGATATCATCTACGACTATCGAGATAGATCATCACATAATAGAGCAACGTTGCCAACGAAGTAAGTGCAGCAACAATATAAGTATAAGCGGCACTACGCAGCGCTCTCTCTGCATACGGATGAGTCTCCGTAGATGTAACATTGTGAGTATTGAGCCACACCAACGCACGCTTAGAGGCATCGATCTCAACAGGAAGGGTGACAAGCGAAAACAGTGTTGATACAGCAAACATAACAATACCTACAAGAAGCAGCCCGGGGAAAATATTCACCAACAGGATTCCTGCCAGCAGCACCCACGACACCCAACGGCTAGTGAGATTCACTGCAGGCACCAAAGTAGAACGGAGCGTCAGCCACTGATAGGCAGTAGCATGTTGGACAGCATGACCACACTCATGAGCTGCCACAGCAGCAGCAGCCACACTGGTACCATAATACACATCGCGACTAAGATTGAGTGTCTTATTCGCAGGATTGTAGTGATCCGTCAAAGAACCGTTTACTACATGAATAGAGACATCACGAATATCATTATCATACAACATCTTTTCGGCCACATCCCTGCCTGTCATACCATAGTTCATGGCAATCTTAGAGTACTTCTTAAACTTTGATTGCACCCGATTGCTAACAATACCGCTGAGAATCATAAGACCGATAAACAGAATCCAATAAATTGTACTACCAGAAACAGCCACCCCGGCAGTTGTCAGTAAGATCATTAGAATAGTCATAATCATTTTCTATTACAGTTTTATATGTAACGGACAAAAAGATCTTTTATTGTTTAACACCTCATGCGGCTATCCATAAGGGAAAAAACAAGCGACATCTTCGGAAGAAGATGCCGCTTGCATAAATAGCATAAACATTTGGTTATTTTGAGCAACCTACGGTTTTTCTTTTCTGTCTATTCTTCACATAGGCCTGCTGCTGTTCTTTAGTCAACACTTTGTCGATCTTCACTTTCACGCGATAGTACTCCTTGTTGATCTCACACTTGAGGGATGCCTCACGGTCAATGAGTGGGAATACGGCAGCAGAGTGATCGCCATAAGAATCGATCAAGACACCGAGAGAATCCCTTACACGGCCTAATTCTTTACGCAATGCAACAATACGAGATTTATGATCGTCATAGATCTGGTCTAATTGTTTTTTCTGACGAGGACTCAAATCGTTCACAAACTCCGAAATCATATTGGTCGTCATCACGTCGCGGTCCTTGTTGCCATTATTTTGAGCATAGGCGCCAACAGTGGAAAACAATATCACGATTATTAACAATATCTTTTTCATGGTTTCGATTTTGCCAACAATTATTCATCAAAAGACTCTTCGTCAAAAAACGGTGACACCAAATCTTCTACTACATAAATCTCTTCTTCCGATTCGGACGAATAGCTACTGTTATTGTCGTAAGCAACAGCAAAAAGACTCATGATGGTATGGTTGTCCAAACCACTATCATTACTGTTGTTCAAAAGGGCTAAAGATACACCCACACCGACGGCCAAACATGCTGCCACCGATGCGGTAAGATGGAAGAACGACCTACCGGTAGATGGTTTAGCCTTAGGAACAAGCAGTTCGACATGGCTTATCGACTCCATCACCCTATCAGTCACATCCACCGTTTGCTTACAGCGGACGTCCTTCATGGCATCAGATACCATATTCATCAATATGTCGTCGTTTTTCTTCATCCTAATTATCAATTGGAGTCTTTATCTAATATCTTTTTCAAATTCTTTTTAGCTCGGAAGATCAAAGATTCGACCTTGGAGAACGAGCACTGCATCACATCCGAAATCTCTTGATATGAGAAGTTCTCGTAAGTACAAAGTATCAAAGCTGTGCGTTGCTCAGGATGCAACTGGCCAATAGCCTTGCGCAATCTCTGTCTTTGTTCTTCCTTAATGATGCGTTCCTCTTCGTTGAGCTCGGTAGATACGGCATCCTGTTCGGCAGCATCGTAGCTCACCATTCTCGACTCTTTCCTATAAATCTTACTTATCACATTGACAGTGATACGGTAGATGAAAGTGTTGAGTCGCGATTCGAATCGGAAGTGAGGAAGGGAGACGTACAGCTCAATAAAAACTTGCTGTGTAACTTCTTCCACATCAAGCTTGTTTCCCATAAGCCGATATGTCAGGTTCTGGACAATATCTTGATATTCTTTTACGATTATCGCGAACTTGTCTTTATCGCCATCAAGAATGGCTTGAACCAGGCCTCGTTCTTCTTCTTTCGCAATCATTATTTTGTACTGCCACAAATGATTTTATTGCACCGACGTCAATAATTTTTCGAATTAACTTATTAGCAATATTTTAGAAACTAATTATTGCGTCTATACACATAGGTTATCGTACCCACCTGCTGCTCCATTGCATCAGGGTCGGCATTGAACTTGGCCTTCATAGCAGCCATCTCTGCCTGACGATGCATCGCGTTGTCCGAAATGGTTGTGCCTTTCTGAGGAGCCTCGGCTTTCACCACAGTACCATTACGATCCACCCATATCTTCACAATAATCTTACCCTCCTTCTGCTTATCGTACGAAGGTTGAGGCAATGTCGAAGCCTTACGGCCACTGAGCGAAAATCCAGCGCCTCCATTTCCAGGCTGACCATCATAGCGGTTGCTATTGGGGTCGCCACCCTCCTTACCTTGGTTGCCTGTACCTTGGCTAACGCCTTGACTACCACCTTGAGTATTGGTTCGTTTACCAGGGAACAATGCATTGGTATTGGTTTGTGGCTGGGTCGGTTTATCCTGAGTCTTGGTTGGCTGATTCACTTTGGAGTCGTTAGCCTTGGTATCGTTGGGGGAAGTCTTCAACGCCACTGAAGGTGTGCTCTGAGTGCTAATATGCTCGCCGTCGGAATGGGATGGAGGCACCGTGGTCTGCATATTCTCACTGATGTCGGGATCTTCCACATCGCCCAGTCCCTGTTCGGAGTTACCGAGATTCACCTCTACACCCTCTTCTGGGATAGGTGGATCGGGAGGATTGAGCCCCACAAAAGCACATATCACTACTATCAGAATCATCAGCAGCAAAGTACACAATGCCGATATCAAAGAGTTCTTTTTCTCTTGCGGGGTTCTATTTTTATTGAATAAAGTCATAACGTTACAAAGACTGTTGTTCTACTTTTTGGGCGAAGTGGCCAAAATCACCTTATGCTTAGTACCAGACTGGTCGTTGATAGCATTGACCGCATCTATCACATTCACCACATACTGCACCGGCACAGTTTTGTCGGCACGCAACACTACGCAAGCATCGGTAACCCCGGGTTCAATGCCAGCCATGATGTTGGGCTGAAGAGACTCGGCCATCACTGGAATATCGTTCACTTGAAAATTGTAGTTCTCATCGATGTAAACGGTCACGTTCTGTTTGGCCATCGTCTTGCTATTGCTTTCGGGCAACAGTAGCTTTACAGCATTGGGGCTGATGAGCGTGGATGTGATCATAAAAAATATAAGGAGTAGAAACACCAAATCGGACATCGACGACGATCCCGACTGTATTCTCACTCTATTTTGACTTTGAATCATTGTAGTAAGTTCAATTGTAAACAGTTCAACAAATCATTATGCAAAAGATTACGCAGCAGGCTCATGAAGCAGATCCATGAACTCCATTGAACGAGCTTCAAGAAGGAATACCACATTGTTGATACGGTTGATGAGGATATCGTAGAGGAAAGTTGCAATGATACCGACAACGAGGCCTCCTACCGTAGTAACCATAGCTTCGTATATACCGCTCGAAAGTGTAGCTATCTCAATATTATTACCAGCGTTGGCCATATCGAAGAAAGCCTGCACCATACCGGTCACAGTGCCCAAGAAACCCAACATGGGGCCCAAGCTAGCCACTGTTGCCACCATGCTCACACGTTTCTCAAGACTGGCAACTTCCATTTTTCCAACATTTTCTACTGCAGTCTGGATATCGGGAAGAGGGCGACCAAGGCGAGAGAGACCCTTGTCGATCATACGTGCAATGGGAGACTCGGTGCTTTTGGCCAGCTGACGAGCACCATCAATGTCACCTTGATGGATGTACTGACGAATATTGCTCATAAATCCAGAAGCATCATCTTTCAATGCATTGTTGAGAGCGAGCAAACGCTCAATGAAAATATAGACAGCCAAAACAAGCAAAGCTGCCAATACCAGCATTACCCAGCCTCCATTGAGGGCCATGTGGAGTACGGAGAGTTTCTCGGGAGCAGAAGCAGCAGCTTCTACTACTTGGTTTGCAGTGTCGCCAAGACCCTGCACATCGCTTTGAATCAATAAGATATTTTTTATCATTTCAGAATGTATTTTTGCAAAATTACTAATATTCTTTTCTGCTTACTGACATTAAAACGATATTTTTTCAACAATAGTATGTTGGCCAGTAAAAAATGAGAGTCCTCAGACGCGAACAGACGGAGCCCCCACCCCACCCTTCCGCCTAGGTTAGCTGGCGACTTTTTCTCAACCATTGACTCATAGAAAGTCCATACGTCGAACGGCATATCATCGTATCCTCGACGAACGTCTTACAAAGACAGGAAAAGATCTTCAAACAAAACTCACCCAAGACAACCCTCCCCAATAGTGCACAATTGAATAATCGAAACAAAATGACCATCCGCAAAGAGGTGTTTGCTAGAGCATGTGGATGAATCAAGCAGCCGCCCTCATGCGGATAATCATTTCTAAAAAGACGAGAGTGTGATTCGAAGAGAGCAAAGCATCGAGATAGTCGCAGCAAAGAAATAGGGCAGTTCTACCTCGCTACAGACTCCTTTGCTTTTGGGGTGCAGCCACTCCACAATCAAGGATTACAGAGGTCTTCAACCGCCGGAATACGTTCATGCTGGGCAACAAAAAAAAAGCATCTCCCATTGATCAAACGGGAGATGCTTCTCAATAATACTTCTAACTATATTATTATTGTAGTCTTTCTGCAGTTTCAATAGCCTTGTCGATAGTAGCGTACTCGCTCGATTCGGGATATTTTGTTTTGATCTGCTTGAAACATTCAACAGCCTTCTGATTGTTGCCTTCCATCATGTAAGCGTAACCTGCTTTGGCAAGAGCAGCAGGAGTAGTAACAAAGTTGTCGGACATCTTGGCAGCTTTTTCATAGAGAGCAATAGCGTTTTTGCCGTTGCCCATTTCCAACTCGGCATCACCCTGGCAGATAACAGCTTCCACCTTGGTGATAGCATCTTTACCTTTATATGATTTCAGATATTTGATAGCATCTTCATACTGACCCATATTGAGGCAGCAAATACCAGCAGCGTATTTGGCACGCTGACCAGCTTTAGTATTACCATAACGGTTGGCCACTTCGATAAAGCCAGCATGGTTGTTGTTGCCATTGAGGGCTACTTCGTAGTTGCCTTGTGCAAAATATTGTTCAGCTGCATAAAGAGCGTCGTTAGCTTTTGCATTGCGGCTCTCTTTCATCTTTCCGAGACCAAATATGGCGAGAACAACTACCAAAATTGCGATAATCACAATAATTATGGTCTTTTGATTCTTCTCGAAAAAGTGTTCAAATTTCGAAGTAATCTCTTCAGTTTCAATGTTTTTGTTTTCTACTTGCTGTTCCATTCTAGGTAAGAATAATTTAGTTTTACGAGTTGCAAAGATACTCATTTTTTTTCTTCTCCAAGAAATTATTTTCAAATGCATCTATTTTTATTAACAAGCAAAAAAATAATTATATTCACAATACATTGCAAAGTAATCAGTTTGCCTGTTGATAAAAAAAATATATAGCAAAATAACCCGTATTATCAAAAAAAAGCATATCTTTGCATTCGTTTTCAAATTAAGAATACCGATTTATTATATGAGTTTAAAGACAAAATACATGGGCGTTGATGTGGAGAGCCCTATCGTGGTGGGCAGTTGTAGCCTTACCCACGATATCGACACGCTCAAACGGCTTGAGGATGCTGGTGCAGGAGCCGTGATACTGAAATCGGTGTTCGAAGAACAGATTATTTTCGACATCAAGCATAGTGCCAACATGTATGCACCTACCGACCTTTACGGTAGCAGCTACGACTATTTGGCCAACCATGCATCGACGGCCGACATGGAACGGCATTTTGCCTTGATAGCAGATGCCAAACGTCAGCTCCACATTCCTATCGTAGGCAGTATCGATTGCTATTCCTTTGAAAACTGGCTCACCTACGCACGAAAGTTCGAAGAAGCCGGTTGCGACGCCATCGAACTCACGATGTCCATGCTCCCTTACGAGACTTCAACATCCACCGACGATGTTGAACGTCTGTTCCAAAACGTAGTTCTCACACTCCGCAAGTCTGTATCCATCCCTATTGCCATCAAGGTCAGTCCCTATTTTACGGATATGGCCAAATTCATGCAGCAACTATCATGGATGGGGATCAGCGGCCTCACTATGTTCAGCCGTATGGTCAATATTGATATTGACACCGACACTTTGCAGCCCAAACAAGCACCGCTACTCTCCGACCCCAGCCAGATGTACGAAACGCTCAGATGGGTAGCCATACTCACCAACAAGCTTCGCTGCCCCCTCAGCGCTTCCACCGGCATCCATCGTGCCGACGATGTGGTGAAACTCCTCTTGGCTGGTGCACAAACCGTACAAGTGTCGTCGTGCCTCTATAAAAATGGCCTTGACTACATCTCTCAACTCAACGAAGGTGTGCAACAATGGATGCAACGACATGATTTCGACACACTGGACCAATTCCGTGGTCTGATGGCGTTCAAGGAGTCCGACAATGCGTCCATGATACTTCGCACACAATTCATGCGCTATTTTTCTGAAATAGGTACAAATATCAATTAAGTATATTAATATTATAAAGACGAAATAGATTCAAGAAATTCCAAGACCTCACACACTACATTAACCCACCAGGCCCTCTACATTACTACTGCAACTTCTGCGACCAAGAACGTCTTGACTCCTTTGTTTGCAAATCTATCATCCCGCGGCTCGCCGCAGAAATATTCAAATAATACACACTACAATGGACGAAAAGAACATTAGTTTTTTCCGCTTTGAAGACCTTCGTGTCTATGATAAAGCTCTCGATTACAGCTCGTGGATTCTCGAGGTTCTGAACACCTCGCGCAATGAAGCACAAGCCAAACTGGTAGCATCATTCTGTTCTTCTGCTTTCGACATCGAACTCAATATTGCCGAAGGTTCTTCTCGCAACAGATCACAGTTTGAGCACTACCTCAAAATATCTAAGACTGCTATTCGCGAATGCGTCATCTATACCGCTTTGGCTCACCGTGCCGGCCTACTCACCGATGAACAGGGAGAGCAGAGTCGTCAACACCTTATGGAACTCACCCGTATGGTGGGTGCGCTCATAGTATCGTTGCAACGCAATAGTCAGCATCGTCACAACGACGATTTGTCCGACGACGCTATCGACGACACATCGATCGACATCGATTCGTTCGACATCAAGGAATAGCCAATCGTAGGCCTACCAAACACGCTGACCAGCTCGTTGTCACGAGCCATTTTATACTATACTGTAGTCGTCTAACAATCGACTAATAGATTCTTTTGTCCTACTTCGTCAATGTATTCAAACTAAACTCAAACTAATAAAACCACACAATGCTACCCAATCTACCCCAACTACACCACACCGAAAGCGGGAATTTCTTTCTTATTGCAGGTCCCTGCGTTATCGAAGACACCGAGAGTCCTTTTGCAATATGCGAACAGCTAGTCGGCATCACCGAAAAACTCCATATACCCTTTGCTTTCAAAGCATCCTATAGGAAAGCCAATCGCAGTAGGATCGACTCTTTTACGGGAATTGGAGACACGGAAGCCCTCCAGGTATTGGCCGATATCCGTTCCAAATTCCATATTCCCGTCGTCACCGACATCCACACTGACGACGAAGCCGCAATAGCAGCTCAATACGTAGATGTGCTTCAGATACCTGCATTCCTATGCCGACAGACATCCCTTCTCCAAGCTGCTGCTGCTACCGGACGCTGCGTCAACATCAAAAAAGGTCAATTTATGGCAGCACGCCCCATGGCCCACGCTGTAGAGAAAGTGATTCAAAGCGGTAACCACAACGTCATGTTGACAGACAGAGGCACCACTTTTGGCTACAACGATTTGATTGTGGACTTCCGAAACGTCCCCAAGATGCAAGAATGCAATGTTCCCGTGATTGTTGACATCACCCACTCGCTTCAAGAGCCCAATCAAGACAGCGGTGTAAGTGGAGGAGACCCCACTATGATAGGGACCATAGCACGAGCAGCTATTGCTGTTGGCTGCGACGGTATCTTTATGGAGACACACCCCAATCCCTCTCAGGCCAAATCGGATGGTGCCAATATGTTGCCACTTCATAAAGTCGAAACTCTATTGAAACAGCTGGTTGCCATACGACAGGCCGTGAACACGTTCTAGCAGTAGCGAATAATCTTTGAGTAAACAAAAGTACAGAGTCGAGCACTCAAATACGTAAATAGTCTCTGATTTGCTTGCTAGCATGTGGCAGAATCAAGCAACAGACCACATTCGGATAGACATAAAACATTAATTGTCACAAATCGAACATTAATCACTCATTAATAATATTTTAACAATTCCGTCGGCGCTGAAATAATTAATGAAAGATTAATGTTCCATTCGTGACAATTAATGTTTAGAAACAAGAAAGGCTTCGCTTAACATTAATCATCATTGATTAATCATTCATTAATAATATTTTATGTGTTACAGTTTTTTTTTATCAACCGTCAACTTCATTTATTTTTCATTTTATGATTATCCGCATGTGGGTGATTGCTTGATTCCGCCAGCGCTCCAGTAATTTTAACACGAATCTAAAAAGATCCAGAATTAGTGAATTTTCTTATAGGCACTTCTCATGTTTTAATTGTTGAATTAATGCGAATATCTTTGATGGTGCATGCACCATCAGTCTCTGATTCCAATGCAATCAAGCTGTAAAGCCAATAAATATACAGTGATAAAGTCATTGAGAGATAATAATTCACTAATTCGGGATATAATAAAAATTGTGTTCGCATGTAGGCTGTTGCTTGATTCCACCTAACGCTCTAGCAAAACACCTCTTTGCGGATAATCATAAATACCAACCAGCAATTAGATTTGAGGGAACGTCGTTTACGGATCACTGTTCATGAAAGGAAAATGAAAAAAAATCATTTTTTTTTGATGAAGATGAAACTTTTTTCGCAGTTTTGCGTTTATAAGACTTGTAACGATGGGCAATGGGTTGTTTAATTACTGATTTGTTGGTCGAAACAGATGTATGATACCAAATCAAAGACTAAACAAACCACCATCAACAAATGTGAATCTGTTCACCCAAAAAACATGTCGGACTAAATAAGAATTTATGCGTCAGTTAAAGATTACTCATTCTATCACCAATCGTGACATCAAGTCGCTGGACAAATACTTGCAGGATATCTGCAGCGAGGAGCTTTTAACACCTGAGAAAGAGGTGCAGCTGGCTCAGCGTATCAAACAAGGCGACGACGATGCTCTGGACCAGTTGGTGAAGGCCAACCTGAGATTCGTGGTATCGGTGGCAAAACAGTATCAGAACCAAGGACTGAGTCTGCCCGACCTCATCAACGAGGGCAACGTGGGACTGATCAAAGCAGCCAAGAGATTTGACGAGACCCGCGGTTTCAAATTCATCTCGTATGCGGTGTGGTGGATACGCCAGTCTATACTCCAGGCTATCGCCGAAAACTCGCGTATTGTGCGTCTGCCTTCCAATCAGCTGGGTGCCCTAAACAAGCTGAAGAAAGAGATCTCGAAGCTGGAACAGCAGCTGGAACGCCCACCATCGGAAGAAGAGCTGGCAGAAATGCTGGATATACCCCAGGATAAGATCAAGAGCATACTGGGCATCTCGGGCCGCCATATCTCTATCGACGCGCCTCTGGTGGCCGACGAGGACGTGAACTTTGTGGATGTGCTGCCTAACGAGGACACCCCCTCTACGGACTCGAAACTGATGCAGGAGTCGCTCTCGCTGGAGATAGAACGCTCGCTCTCTACACTCACCGAATACGAACGCGAGGTGATCAAGATGTATTTCGGCATCGGCATGCCCCATGCACTGAGTCTCGACGAGATAGCTCTCAAATTCGGCCTCACCCGCGAACGTGTGCGCCAGATCAAAGAGAAAGGGCTGAAACGACTCAAGACAAGCAGCAAAAGCAAACACTTGATATCGTATCTGTAGAAATAGATGTTGATTTGTCGGCTCCACTGCGGTTGCTGACCGACGTTTGATTTGAGAGATCGGACTGTATTCAAATCAATAAATAAGCAACATTGCCGAATTGAGGGTTGGGTCCGCATTCAAATCAACAAATAAACAGTTCAACAAATAAACAACATTGGTTAGGCTCACATTCAAATCAACAAATAAACAAATAAACAAACAAAAAAAAGGTTGCCGATGAACGACAACCTTTTTTTATTTTCTGCTTGAGAAGGGTGATTATTCTTCTACGATAGCACCGGTGGGGCAAGCGCCAGCGCAGGTACCGCAGCTGATGCAAGTGTCGGGGTTAATTTTGTAGATGTCACCTTCGGTGATAGCTCCTACAGGGCATTCGCCAGCGCAGGTGCCGCAAGCAACGCAAGAGTCAGTGATTTTGTAAGCCATTTTCTTTAGATTTTTAGGATTAATAATTGTTTTGCAAAAGTACTACTTTTCTCTCATTCGGCAATGAAAAAAGTATTGTTTTTTTCAGCTATGCGCTTTTCTATTTGAAATGTAACATATTGCAACAGCAGTTAGGCCGACATCAGGTGTTTTGTTTCACTGTTTTTGGCAATGATTACTGATAGGACAAACTATTTTTTCGATAAAAATTGTGGCTGTAGGTGTTACCCACAGATCAACTCTTTTGAGCCGCACCGCATAGGCAGGAGGTAATAGACGCAGTTGGGATCGCGGAAGAACTCAACAGCACCCCATCGCTGCCAGTACTGGTGGGTTCGCAGATGGTGCATCACTGGGATGAAGATAAAATCATATTGCTGCAACTGGGTCATGATATGCTGTATCATGCGATAGTTGAGGTCTGTGCCCCGGAATTGGGGTGCCACGATAAAGGAAAATACGGATGTGTAGCGGTAGCCGTTGAGGTGATGCAGCAACGCGGGAGCTTGCTCTTGGATATATGCGGTCTCCTCTTCGATGCGATAATCGCTTATATTGAGGTAGCCCACAGTGGTGCCTTGCGAGTCGATAGCCTTGACAGAGAGTGGCCAATTGAAATGCAGATTGTTTACCCACTGAGATACCTCGACGGGGTCGAAATCGTATTGCTGGGTGATCCAACGAATGACTTCGTCTTTGTCGCGGCATTCGTCACAAGAAGTCAATGTGATATGTTCGGTCATTATTCTGGTTGTTGAGTATTGGCATTGGTTGATGGCTTTTTGCCCAGCAGATGGATGGCTCGCTGAACGTCGGATCTCGTGAGCCCACGATACTCGTCAATACGAACAAAATGGGACAGCTGATGGGGATGAGCCACTGGTTGGTCGTCGAGGATCACATAGGGAGGTTCCTGGCCCGGATAGTTGGAAGCAAGGTAAAGGGCTATACTTGTGCCTTTTTCAAACGAAGGGTGCAGATCTAAATGATCCAGATGATGGAGGGCGAGGTCGGTGTAGGTGACATGGGTGGGAACGATATCCTGCAAGGTGCCTGGCATCTGCCGATGGTGCCACCACCGACGGAGATAGTCCAAGCCCTTGTAGCGCCACGAGGTGATGGCTACTATATCGGCCTGTGTGGCCTCGACGATGGTGCGGAGACAATCCACTGCTTGGGGATCGAAAAGAAAACCGTAGCAGTCGCTATGAGGCACTCCTTGCATGAGACATTGGGTAGCATGATGCTCGGTAGAGAGCACACCATCGAAGTCGAGAAATATGATCATGGGCGACGATGTATTGAGAGGGGGGCTGTTGATTCGTTGATTCGTTGATTTGAAAATGCTCACCAAATAAACACTTGATGCGTCAGCTTAAACCTCACTGATCACTGTTCACCAAAGTATCACCATTCATGTGCCTCAATCTTGGATTATGGCCGCATAATAAGGCAAGAGGATGGTGGGATGGTAGGATAGTTTGGCTTTGCGGAGACCCTCCAACCCCATGTCTTCTTCGCGGTTTATGTGTGTGAACTGAGGTGGCAGATGGAGAGCTAGCTCTTGATTGATGACAGCATATGCGCCGGGGTATTCAAGATCGGCTTTCTCTACACAAGTATCGAAGAGCGTAGGGGTGATGGATCCTCCATAAGTGAACGCAACCATCCTCTCCCCTACCATAATGCATCCGCCTATGTTGTGGAGCTGATGCCAATGATCGAAGACATATTGCATTGACATACGCTCATGGTGTATGCTCTCTTGCTCGCTGCTATCATAGTCTAATGCCGATGTGGCCCACCGGTGGGCAAGATCCATACACTGAGAGAAATGCCTAGGGGACAGATCTTCGTAGCGGTAGTGGGGGAAAAGGCTTCGAAACTTATTGGTATGATTCCGTTTGCCGTGATAGTTTTTGCCTTCGAGCCGTGCGAGGTCTTCCCGCAGATAGATATAGTCGTTTTGGCTGCGTCGTTCCTCGATAATAATACTGTCGCCGTAAAGAGTTTTCAGCCTTTGACAGAGTGCCGTTTCGATGCCAACAATATGCAGGGGCTGTCCTAAGGAGTCTGCATCGAGGCAGAGTCTGTCGATGATAGAGGGTATGGACGGGTTGGTTGCAGGGGTGATGAGGGCATATCCGAGACCAAAGAAACCATTGTAGCGTATCACCACACACCCGTCAACGAGTGCGTAGCAGGTGTGGAACACTTCGGACCACGAACACAGGTTGGAGATGGAGTAGTTGCAGTTACTGAGCTGTGCTTGCACCACAGCAGGCACAATAGACGTCTGCGATTCCGGGGTGAGAGGTTCGAACAGCATGAAGATGGGTTTATCGTTGTTTTGTTGATCTGTTGATCAAAGAGATTGCGATGTAATGTTGAACTGTTGATTTGTCGATTGAAGAAATTCTCTTGTGTTTAGATCTTCGGTATTTTCTTCAATTCAACAAATCAACGATTCAACAATGTTGTTTATTTGTTTATCAGGTGTGTTGATTGTTGCACATCTTCAAATAAACAAACAAACGATTCAACAATATTATTTAAAATACTCAACACCACTTTCGAAGAGCAACTGGTCCTGATCGCCGTAGATGTTGAGATAGGTGGCATCGCTGCGACGTTCGCTGTGTGCCATCTTGCCGAGCACACGTCCGTCGGGACTAGTGATACCCTCTATGGCGAGATAAGAGCCGTTCATATTGAAGTCTTCGTTCATAGTGGTCATACCGTCGAGGTTTACATACTGGGTAGCCACCTGACCATTGCGGAATAGTTTGTCGAGCCACTCCTGAGGTGCCACAAAGCGACCTTCACCGTGAGAGATGGGCACGCTATAGGTGCCACCCAACTGGGCCTTACGCAACCAGGGCGACATGTTGGAGACGACCTTGGTGTAGGCTATCTTGCTCTGGTGACGACCGATGGTGTTGAAGGTAAGGGTTGGATCGTCGCTGCTCTGTGGACGGATCTCGCCGTAGGGCACGAGACCTAGTTTGACGAGGGCTTGGAATCCGTTGCAGATACCTATCATCAAACCATCGCGCTGCTGGAGCAGCTGCATCACTGCATCGCTAATCTTACCATTGCGGAACACACTAGTGATGAACTTAGCCGATCCTTCGGGTTCATCGCCTGCCGAGAATCCACCGGGAATCATGATGATCTGAGAACGGTTGATGGCCTGGGTGAAGGCATCGACCGACTGGCGGATAAGGTCGGCATTGAGGTTGCGGAACACGATGGTCTCGACCTCTGCACCTGCACGCTGGAAGGCCTTCATAGAGTCATACTCACAGTTGGTGCCAGGGAATACAGGGATGAACACATGGGGACGTGCCACTTTGTTCTTGCAGATATGGATATCGCTGGCTTGGAAAATAGGAGTCTCTACTACGGTTTCTTTGCGACGCGAGTTGGTGGGGAACACATCTTCAAGGGTCTTGGTCCAAGCTTCGAGGGCTTCGTCGATACTGAGGCTGCTGCCACGATGACTGAAAGTATTGTCGGCAGTAACTTCACCGATCTCGCGATAGCGGAATGGAAGGCCCTCGGTAGAAGATACTTCGAGAACGATGTTGCCATAATGTTTGTAGAGCAATTCTTCGGTGGTGAGGCTGTCGGCTAGGCATACACCCAGTTTATTGCCGAAGCCCATCTTGCATACTGCTTCGAGAATGCCACCGAAACCAACACAATAGTCGGCCATGATCTTGCCATCTACGATGGCTTGATGCAATGCTGCATACTGAGCCATCACATCGGAATAAACGGGCATATTGTCGCCATCACGAAGAATATCGAGTTCCACGAGCTTGTGGCCTGCAGCTTTCAACTCGGGAGTCACCACATGTTTGTGCGACGAAACATTGACTGCAAAGCTTACCAAGGTAGGAGGTACGTCAATATCGTTGAAGGTACCGCTCATACTGTCTTTGCCACCGATAGAAGGCAGCATCATGCCCATCTGTGCGTTGTAGGCTCCTAACAGTGCGGTAAAGGGCTGACCCCAACGATAAGGATCGTTGCCCAGTTTCTTGAAATATTCCTGGAAGGTGAGTCGTACTTTGGATGCTTCACCACCTGCAGCAGCAATCTTGGCTACTGAGTTCACTACGGCGTAAGCCGCACCATGATAGGGGCTCCATGTGCTGAGATAGGGGTCGAAGCCGTAGCTCATAATGGTCACAGTATCGGTCTTGCCATCCAGCACAGGCAGTTTGGCGATCATGCTCTGAGTCGGGGTAGTCTGAGTCTTACCACCGAAGGGCATAACCACGGTACCTGCACCGATGGTGCTGTCGAACATCTCTACCAAGCCTTTCTGCGAGCATACGTTGAGATCGCTAAGTGTACGAAGAGCCGTCTCCTTGAAGTCGGCACCGGCGTTGACTTGGTGCATATAATCAATCTTCTCGTCGGGTAGTGCCACCTTCACCTCGGTCTCCTGATGGGCACCATTGGTGTTGATGAATGCACGAGAGAGGTTCACTATTGTTTTGCCTCTCCAGTTGAGCACCATACGGGGTTCTTCGGTTACGGTAGCCACCACGGTGGCTTCGAGGTTTTCTTCTTCGGCATAGTGGAGCATCATATCCACATCCTTGGGATCAACCACTACAGCCATACGTTCTTGAGACTCGCTGATGGCCAACTCGGTGCCATCAAGGCCTGCATATTTCTTGGGTACATTGTCGAGATTGATAAGCAGACCGTCGGCCAACTCACCGATAGCTACACTTACACCGCCCGCACCGAAGTCGTTGCATTTCTTGATGAGCGAGGCAACTTCTTCTCGACGGAACAGACGCTGCAGCTTGCGTTCGGTGGGGGCGTTGCCTTTCTGCACCTCAGCTCCACAGGTAGTAAGAGAAGTTGTGGTATGGGCTTTGGACGAACCGGTTGCACCACCACAGCCGTCGCGACCCGTGCGACCACCCAACAGGATGATGATATCGCCGGGGTCGGAGTTGAGACGTTTCACACAACGGCGAGGAGCTGCTGCGATTACAGCACCGATCTCCATGCGTTTGGCTACATAGTTGGGATGGTATATTTCGTTGACGAGGCCTGTAGCAAGTCCGATCTGATTGCCGTAGCTGCTATAGCCGTGGGCAGCTGTAGTGACGATTTTGCGCTGAGGTAACTTGCCAGCCAAAGTCTCATTGAGAGGCTTGGTGGGGTCGGCGGCACCGGTCACACGCATAGCTTGATACACATAGGTGCGACCGCTCAATGGGTCGCGGATGGCACCACCCAAGCAGGTGGCAGCACCACCGAAAGGCTCGATCTCAGTGGGGTGGTTGTGGGTCTCGTTTTTGAAGTTCACGAGCCACTCTTCTGTCTTGCCATCAATCTCTACAGGCACCACGATGCTGCATGCATTGATCTCGTCGCTGATCTCCTGATCATCGAGCAAACCGGCTTTGCGAATACGCTTAGCAGCGAGGGTTCCCATATCCATCAAGCATACAAACTTGTCGTCACGACCTACATACTGCTCTTTATGATCGCTAAGGTACTGCTGGAATGCTTTCTCCAATACCAGACGGTAGCGGCCTTCGTCGAAGGTTATGTTTTTCAGCTCGGTAGCGAAGGTGGTATGACGGCAGTGGTCGCTCCAATAGGTATCGAGCACACGAATCTCGGTCATGGTAGGATCACGATGTTCTTCGCCAGCAAAGTAGTTCTGAATATGTAGGAAATCGTTGAAGGTCATAGCAAGACCCAAAGAATTGTAGAGCTCATTCAAAGCCTCACGCTCCATTGCAGCAAAGCCATCGAGGATTGCTACATCAGCAGGATCGTCGAACTTATCTACCAGAGTGAGAGGTTTCTCCTCGTTGGTGAGACGGCTATCTACTGGATTCACACAGTGCTTGATGATAGCTTGGCGCTGTTCCTCGGTGAGGGCGCCTTTGATGATGTAGGTAGTGGCCGATTTGATAAGAGGCGACTCATCTTCGTTGAGCAGTTTCACACACTGTTCGGCCGAGTCGGCACGTTGGTCGAATTGTCCAGGCAGATATTCAACAGAGAAGCAGAAATCATTGTCGCCCATAGGGAACTGCTCTTCGTAAACGGTATCGAGGGGAGGTTCGGAGAATACAGTTACCAGAGCCTTGCGATAGGTAGGCTCAGAGATGTTCTCGATATCGTAGCGTATCAGCGCACGTACACTCTCGGCTTCGATATTAAGGTAGTTGGCCATCTCTTCGTGAAGTTCCTTAGCCTTGATGGCATAGTCGGCTTTCTTTTCGACGTAGATACGTCTAACACCATTACTCATATAATATATGTATTATTCTTTATTATTTATTGACATTGTAATAGCAGACCATCATAGGTTGGCCTGTTTGTTGAACAGTTCTGGATGCCTGGCTGTCTTATCTTGATAGAATGCCATAATCTCTTTGATGTCGTGATCCCAGTCTCCAGTAGGATAAAATGTGGGGCCCACACCCATATGTTTTGTCTTAAAATCGATATAGGTGAGCACTATGGGCACCTGAGCTTGCATTGCTATCTGATAAAAGCCGCGTTTCCAGCGTTTCACCCAATGGCGTGTGCCTTCTGGGGTCACCAACAGCGTGAAATCGGAGTGGTTGTTGAAATAGCCCACAGCCTGTTCCACAATACCATTGGTAGGGTTACCCCTATCCACAGGAATACATCCGGCCCAGCGGAGAAAGGGTGCAAACACGGGGTTGAAGTACTCTTTCTTCATCAGGAAACGAACGTTGATGTTCATCTTCCACAACCACGCAGCCCCCACAAAAAAGTCGGCCGTCGCCGTATGAGGTGCTTCGATAAACACAGCATGATGCCATTCCGGATGGTTACCTTCTGGTATGTCGAACTTCCAGCCTAAGAGTTTCACGATAAATATCCAGAGTTTCTTCATGAGATTAAGATATCTATTATCGATTCAAGTAGCTGCGGAATTGTTCGGCCTCGGCCTTGCGACCGTGCTTCTCGTAATTGTCGGCAATGGAGCCAAATACTGTACGATAGGCCATCGACTGATCCATGCCGCGACTCATCATGATACTCATATAGGCTTGTATCATTGCATCACTTACTACATCGTTGTCCAACATCTGGTTCACCAAGACTTCAGCGCCTATCATGTCGCCTTGCTGCATCTTAATGTTGAGAGGTAGCGAGTAACCAGCCTCGTTCTTCGAATCATACTTACGCAGTTCGTCACAAAGGGCAAGCGCGGAGTTCACATCGCCCTTGTTCAGATGGGCATAGGCAGCATAAGTGGAAGCCTGAGCATGGTGGGGTTGAGCTTTAAGAATCGGATCCACCGTAAGCAGCACACTATCGTTTTTGCCCATCTGGAGATACACATTGGCCATATTGAGCAATACGCCCTCGTTGTTCGGATCGTATTGCAACGCCTTGCGGAAATGATAGAAAGCACTATCTATACGTCCCTCTTTGAGCAACGAAGCACCTATGTAGTCATTCTTGTCTTCATGTTTCAGGACAATGGCGATAGGCACACCATCCACATCGATGGTATGTATCGTGTTTTTAGGAGGGAAGTTACTGCTACGCAGATATTCCGGATCCATTGCCGTGATGTTGAACACCGCATAGTCCCAATCCTGATTACTGCGCTCGTGGAATCGCATGAAGCGGTGTTTATACTGGGATGTATCGTTGCGGAGGAAATATTTCACATCATCGGCCAAGAAAGAGGCAATGATCGTCTTCTCGCCATCTGCTTTCTCTACGGGGCCACAGTTCTCAAGGATCCATTCCGTGCCGCCACGCACCGAGTGATAGTAGTAGTCCATCTCGTACTGACCGAGTTGCTTTTTTGTTCCGCCGCAGAGTTCGTTGAAATATACATACTCATACGGATGATTCATCACTGTGTGTCGTATAGCCGGTATCAAAGCTACGAGAGGAAGAACCGTGGTGATATACTTCAGCACTTTCAGATTCTTGCGCTCCATCATTGACACTAATCCGTCAAAACCCAACGCAGCAGTAGCCACCATAGGAGGATAGGCAAAGAGGCTATGACGCCAACCGCCATACACGTTTGCGTGGGTATATACGATCCAGAATACTGGGAATATGAAGCAGAAATAGAGCATGATGCTCTCCATGCGGCGCTCTTTGGAGAAGGCTCCCGTGAAGGCATACAGCACCCACCCCAGTATTACTGCTACAGGGATGGTTGTGAAGATAAATTTTGGAGTGTAGTACCAAGGTAGCTCGTTCGACATCACGGAACGTCCTTCATAGATCTGACGGATATTGATAGCGAACTGAGACATAGCGTGATATGATTCTATTGTGTTTTTGAACGGACTCTGCCAAGCATATGGCCACAGGATGAGTCCGGCAAAAAAGCCTACTACACAAATGGATAGCACAATGCCCACCATCTTGAAAGTGCTGACCCAGTCTAAAGCCGCGAAGAAACTTTCGCGATTACCCCCTTTGAGAGTCCGACGATTTTGCAACGTGTAGAACACCACCCACATCAGCCCCCAAAGACCGAGATAGCCAACTAGAATGAGTGCTCCCACACGGATACTCAAAGCAAAAGCAAAGGAGAAGGCCAGCATCGCCATAGTGCTCCATTGGGGTTTGGGAGCCTGACGGAACAGCATCATCATATAGTACATAGCCATCACCACGCCTGCAGCAAAAGGTATATCCTTGGGATTGTTGAATGCATGGCCTAGGAATCGAGGTGAGAAGAACATAAGCAGCAGTGCCATCACTGCAGCTCTCCATCCCGCCATACGCCACACAATGAGTCCTATAAAGAGTATGGTGACCCAACCCAAGAATGCGTTGGCAGCATGACGTGTACGAGCAATATCGTCCACATGGAACGTTTCGTTCCACCAAGCCATCACTACGTCGAACGAACAGCCGTAGTATTTCAAGTTTTCAAACGTCATGCAAGTCGAATCGCTGCCATCGGACTTATAGTAGTTGAGCACATTATAACCCTGCGGTACCTGAAACTTCATCTCATCGCCACTATTGCCAGCACTGCGGCTCATCATAGGTATAGCGAAAAAGAGAGCCACCACCAGCACTAGGAAAGCCCACCACCATGGGTTATTTTTATTTTCCGAAAAAAATTTCTTCATCATCAAGTCTTATCTCGGAAATCGAAATGTGTAGGAGAGCCGCTGTGATTCATCATAAAGCCACACCACCGATTCTCCCCCATTCGGTTTCAGCATTTATTTGTAACGTTTGTGTATCTTCATCAGTTCCATCGGTGCCACCAAGAAGTCGCGTTTCTTAAGCGTAGAACCAGCCACATCGATCCAATGGAAGAGTGGATATTCGTAAATCTTATTGGTAGCCCTTTCGACCCCGTAGCGTTTCTTATAACGAACCAGCAGTTCTACGTCGAAGAGCCACTTGGAAGTAAATGGCTCCTGGAAGATCTCGTGCACTACTTCCTCGCAAAAGAGTTTGGCACCGCACTGGGTATCATACACAGGCAAGTTAAGCATCATCGAGGCACAAGTGGCAAAGCAGCGGCCCAGATAGTGACGCATCTTCTCTCGACGCACTTCGGCACCGAGACGCATCAGTCGGAGTCCCATCACTACATCGTAACCCGCGTCGGCCCACTCTACGAAATGAAGAATCTCATAGAGTGGCGTTGCAAGATCGGCATCCCAAAAAGCGATATAACGAG
>JAZUDW010000108.1:0-7316 GCA_045639845.1 Bacteroidales bacterium | reverse complement strand
TGAAAGATGAGAATGGCAATACCATCATGATACCCGGTACCCTCAAAGGCACCAAGGCCATCGGTTGGTATATCGAAGATTACGGCATTGCTCAAGTATCTATGAACATCACCAGCATCAAGGTTGCTCCCGTTCATGTTTGCTTCGACGAGGTATGCGCCAAGGCTGCTGCCCGTGGCGTACGCGTTACTGGTGCCGAGATCGTAGGTCTTATCCCCAAGAGCGTACTTATCGATGCTGGTAAATACTATTTGGCTAAACAGCAGCGTAGCCTCGGTATCAGCGAGGACGAGATCATCAAGATCGCTGTTAAGTCTATGGGCCTCGACGACCTCAAACCTTTCAACGCCAAAGAGAAAGTTATTGAATACCTCATTGAGGACAACAGTCAGAAGAAACTCGTTGACCTTACCTGCACTGGTTTCGCTGAAGAGACTGCAAGCGAGAGTCCTGCTCCCGGTGGCGGCTCTGTAAGTGCATATCTGGGTGCTTTGGCTGCTTCGCTGGCTACTATGGTTGCCAACCTCTCTTCTCATAAACCTGGTTGGGACGACCAGTGGGAGACTTTCTCTCAGTGGGCTGAAAAGGGTCAGGCTATCAAAAATGAACTGCTCCACCTTGTTGACGAAGACACCAATGCCTTCAATAAGATTATGAATGCCTTCGGTCTTCCTAAGAAAACCGACGAAGAGAAAGCTGCTCGTACCGCTGCTATCCAGGATGCTACCAAGTATGCTACCGAAGTACCTTTCCGTACGATGAACAAAGCTATGGAGTCGTTCGACCTTATCCGTGCTATGGTAGAGATTGGCAACCCCAACAGTGTTACCGATGCTGGCGTGGGTGCTCTCTGTGCTCGTAGTGCTGTTATGGGTGCCGGCCTCAATGTTCGCATCAACGCTTCCAGCTTGAAAGACGAAGCTTTCAAAAACGATATCTTGGCCAAGACTGCAGCTCTCGAAGAGAGTGCTCAGAAACTTGAAGCTGAGATCCTCGTGATGGTTAATGAGAAAATCAACCTCTAAACCTGTAGGGTTCTATCATTCATAGATAGAAACCATATCACATCTATTTTGAAAGGCGGTCCCCTTCAGGGTGGCCGCCTTTTATTTGGTGCAGTCATGTCTGGGACGATGCAATCTTGTGGACAAAAAAAAACTCCTCATTGCTGAGGAGTTTAATAATATTCTTGTAGTTATGAAATATTTATTTTTCGTCGCTTACGAAGGGATAGCTGTAGTCTTCGGCAGGTTGGAACGTTTCCTTGATAGCCTGAGGACTTACCCAACGGAGCAGGTTGAGATAAGAGCCAGCCTTATCGTTGGTACCGCTGGCACGTGCACCACCGAAGGGCTGCTGACCTACTACGGCACCTGTAGGTTTGTCGTTGTAGTAGATATTGCCTGCAGCATATTTCAACATCTCGTCGGCTTTGCGTAAGGCCTTGCGATCGGTGCTGAAGATGGCACCCGTAAGAGCGTAGGGCGAGGTGGTGTTGCAGAGTTCGAGCGTCTCTTCGTATTTATCGTCTTCGTAAACATAGACAGTGATGATAGGTCCGAAGATTTCTTCTTGGATTGATTTGTAGTGAGGATCTTTAGCCAAGATAACAGTAGGCTCGATGAAGTAGCCCACTTCTTTGCTACCGTTGCCACCGCATACGATCTCTGCATCGGGGCTCTGTTTAGCATGTTCGAGATAGCGCATGCAGTTGTCGAACGAAGCTTCATCAATCACAGCGTTAACGAAGGCGCTGAAGTCGCGAACGTCGCCTACCTTGATTGTTTTCACCATGTCGCATACCAGCTGCTTTACTTCGGGCCACATGCTTGCGGGCAGATAGGCACGGCTGGCAGCCGAACATTTCTGACCTTGGAATTCGAAAGCACCACGTACGATAGCGGTAGCTACTTGGCGAGCATTGGCGCTGTTGTGAACGAAGATGAAGTCTTTACCGCCAGTTTCACCTACAATCTTAGGATAGGTCTTATAGTTGGTGATATTGTCACCGATCGATTTCCAGAAGCTATTGAAGGTCTTGGTGGAACCAGTGAAATGCACACCAGCAAAGTCGGGACTAGCAAAAGCTACTTTGCCTATCACAGCACCGCTACCGGGAAGGAAGTTCACTACGCCGTCAGGAAGACCTGCTTCTTTGTAGATCTTCATCAAGAGATAGTTCGATAGAAGGGCAGTGGTAGAAGGTTTCCAGATGCAGGTGTTGCCCATCAATACAGGACTCAACGCCAAGTTGGAAGCTATAGAAGTGAAGTTGAAGGGGGTCACGGCCATTACGAAACCTTCCAAAGGACGATAGGTCACATAGTTGAGGGTACCCTTGTCGCTGCAAGGCTGGTCGCTATAGATTTGAGAAGCATAGAATGCATTGTATCTTAAGAAGTCGGCAAGTTCGCAGGCACTGTCGATTTCGGCTTGCATGGTGGTCTTACCTTGTCCAAGCATGGTGGCTGCGTTGATAAGCCAACGGTACTTACCGCAAATCAGGGTGGCTACTTTCTGCATGATGCTGGCACGTTCAATCCATGGGGTATCGGCCCATTCTTTGTGCGCCTCCATAGCTACGTCGATAGCTTGCTGTACTTCGGTTTCGCTCACTTTATGGTAACGAGCTAGTACGTGCTTATTTTCGGTAGGCATTACTACTTCGCCCATATTGTTGGTACGCACCTCCTTGCCACCGATGATAGCGGGAATATCGGTAACCGTGTTGTACAGTTCATCGAGAGCTTCGCGGATTTTAGCACGCTCAGGACTGCCGGGTGCATAGCCTAATACGGGTTCATTAGCAGGTTTGGGGAACATGAAGATCGTATTGTTCATAATGTTTTTTGGTTTATAGGGTAAATTAATAATCCAATTGTTTTTAGTCTCTTAATCAATTTAGTTCAATATAATTGTCGTTAAAAAACGCCAAGGTCGTCTAAATCGTTAGCGACTGCAAAAATACAAATATTTTCATTCATTTCCAAAAAAAAAGTAACTTTGCATATGCTTAAAATGGTTGAAGCTTTGATATAATTTATTATAAATAAAAAGATAAACAAAATAATAATAGTTCTCAAAAATGAAAAAAATTGGTATTTTACTTATGTTTTTTGCCACAATGGCAGTAAGTTCATGTAGTATTCTTTCTAATGCAGCACGCACCTCGGCTGGTGCTACAGGTAGCGCCACCGCCAAAGCCTTGGTGAGTCTCTACAACAGCCGTCAGACCAACGGTAATATCTCTATCACCAACAGCTACGATTTGAGCAATATCCTTACCGTTATTAATGGTGCTCAGGCTCTCCGTACCAATCAAGCCGACCTGCAGTTCAAGACCAATTTCATTACGGGTCTTGTTAGCGGAGGCAGTGGTATGATCACCAATACCAGTGCAAACAATATTGTTAGCAATCTACTCAGCAGCACTGCTTTTGCCAACGTAAATGCCTCCAACATTACTCAGAAGGTGGAGACGGTGACGGCTATCATCTCGCTACTGAATATGCTCCGCTAATCCATAGTATTTTTCAATAAAAATAAGACATCCCTCGACAATCTGTGTTGTCGAGGGATGTTGTTTTTTTTGTGTTGATCAAAAAATGGATGAACCTTGCGGTGCAATGTCTCGGTTGTAATAATAATAGGGGAGGTGTAGCTTTCTCCTTTTTTTTTTGCTATCACCCTGATGTTTGATGAACGATGACTGTCGTGTGGGTTTACAATTCCACCATCTGTCCTATGTTACATACGATTAGGGGTATGCCCGACTCAGATGCTGCCTGCTGTTCGTTGGCTCTAGGCTCGTCCCAAGCATGGTTGGCTAAAGCAAATTTTGAATGATGTATTGTCACAAAACGACGTGGCGATAGCTCGGCCACTTCTTTGCCTAGCTGATAGGGCATCGTGTGTATTTGATTCCATCGCATGTCGTACTGTCCATTTTCCATAATAGCCAAGTCGATATTGGGAAAGTTCTTACCGATGGTTGCGAAATGGGGGCCGTAGCCGCCGTCGCCACTGAAGAAGATGGTGTGTGAGGGTGACTGAATAATCCAAGAAGCTCTTTGCGATTGGCCGCTTCTGAGTCCGCGTCCACTGAAATGGCGAGTGGGAAGGCAATGAAACCAACCGTAGTTTTCTCCCCAGTCCAACTCCACGATTTGATCATCACTGTATCCCCAGCGTTCGAAATGTGATCCGCAACCGATGGGACATACTACATGAACCACTCTGTTTCGGATACGTTTTACCGTTTGGTAATCCAAATGGTCCCAATGGTCGTGAGATATCAGCAGATAGTCAATCTTTTCCGGCATATCTTCTGGTTGATATGGGTTGGTCCCGGGAAACATAGCATTGATAAACCTCACAGGCGACCCCTTCACAAATACAGGATCGGCTAGTATCACTATGCCTTCTATCTGTAGAAGAAATGAGCTATGACCAAACCAAATAAACAGATCCTTATTGGGTAGGTTTTTCAAATCGGTGGTTATCACTTCGATTTCACCTATAGCTGGTTTGCGACGCTTAGAACGAACGCTTTTCTCCTTGGGCATCATGGTGGCAGTAGGTTCTAGGTATTGGAATTTGCCTTGCTGGTAGTATATCGACTGTTTTACTCTATCTAGTCGAGCTCCTTTAGGCAGACGTCCAAAGCATGGAAGCTGGGCACACACTGTGGCTCCTATTATAATAAGTATAATGAATATCGACATGGTTATGATTCTTTTTTTCATAGATGCAAAATAAAAAGAGTGACTATTTGTTTTGAATAGCAGTAAGTTTGCCGGTCTCGGAGTCCATGATATAGCCTCTCACCACGATATCTTTGGGAACCAGCGGGTGGTTGCGTACCAGATCTACCGTCTCCATTACAGCTTGCTCGGTATCGTTAAAGCCATGCAGCCAGGTGTCGAGGTCTATACCACAATGGCGCATCAACGAGATATGCTCTTCGTCGATACCACGTTGCCGCATCAGATGCAGCATTTCTTGTGAATCCATTCCTTGTACGCCACATTCTGTATGTCCGATAATCATCACCTCGTTCACTTCTAGTTCATAGATGGCAACCAATAGCGAGCGTACTGTGCTATCGAATGGGTTGGTGATAGTACCACCGGCATTCTTAATCATCTTCACATCGCCATTCTTTATTCCCAGGGCTGCGGGCAAGAGTTCCACCAATCGTGTATCCATACATGTGACGATAGCGATCCTTTTGTCGGGATATTTACTGGTCTGATATTGTTCGTAGGCTTTTGACTCTACAAACTTCTTGTTGTATTCAAGCATTTGTTCTATCATAAAGCAATATTTTTTTAGATGAAATATGCGACAACGATAAAGTGATATTACGTTGTCGCACATTGGGAAATCAGAGCTGCCATAAAATTTGGCAAGCATATCTATTTCAGTGATGAACCGTCTTTGAAGGCGTTGCCTATCTTTATACCCAGCACATTGTATGCGTTGTTGAAAGGATCGAAGCATATAGGCTGTAGCTTGGTAGGATCTACGCTTCCGTTTTCGTTGAGCACGCGCTCGTCGGCACTTACATTGACGATCTCGGCAACCAGTCGTCCACAGTTTTCGTCGTAGCTCTTCATGCGGCATTCCATAGCCAAAGGAAGCTCTTCAAATATAGGTGCATTCACAAATTCGGCCTTCATTGCATGCCATTGGGTCTTCTCGATCTTGCTGTTGTCGTCGTTGCCAGATGCAATACCAACGAAGTCGCAAGCGATCATCTGCTCAGCAGTAGCCATCGAGAGGGTGAATTCTTTGGTATTTAAAATGTTTTTGGTGGTAAGGTGTCCTGCAGAGATGCAGAGGGTCACCTCGTTGTGGTTGCTAATACCACCCCACGCAGCATTCATAGCGTTGGGCTTTCCTTCGGTGTTGTAGGTGCCGATAATGAACACTGGCTGAGGATAGCTGAGGGGTTTAGCCCCGAAATTCTTTCTTGACATATTCTAATTATAATTGTTTTTTGGGGTTGATAAATAAAGTTTCAAAAAGAGTAGTTATTTATAAGCGACACACCATCTGCAATTTTGATGAACGGAACATATCGTTGGGATTGCTGCCAAGCACACCCTCTGGAATCTTAGCCCCGATTCTGCCGAACCATTCTTCCCAATAAGGAGGCATATTGCCGTCGGCATCACGGAAGTTCATAGAATGCAGTTCGAATATGGGTTCGCCCTCATTGTCGATATACGACTCGGTGATCAGCTCGCTGCAGTAAACATTGCTGTTGCAAGGCAACATGGCCGAATCGTAAGATTCTCCCAAGTGCTTCTTGGCTTTAGCCAACGCCTCGTCAACATTGAAAGCCACAGATGATCTCATACCGAAGACCGATGGTTGAGTGCTGTCGCTCATCAAAATGTCGGCATAGAATTCAGATATCGGTCGACGAGTTACACCTCTTTGTGGTGTCGATTCAATGATGAAAAGCTGGTCACCTTCACGTTCCACGATGGCCACATGGGTAAAGAAACCAGTGCTGGCCATGATTGCATTGTCCATGCGGCTGTCTCCACCTACAAAAAGTAAGTCTCCAGAAATAAGCGTTGCTTCATCGTTGGTTACGGTAGGTAGCGAGTCGGCTGCAATCTTCTCATTGTTCTTGATTGGGGTGCATGCACTGGCAAGCAATAGACCGCAGATGAGGGAAAATATGTTTTTTCTCATAATCGACTATATAAAGAAACATAGTGGTTTTCGACGATTTTTTCGTAATTGCTATTGTCGCAGATCTATACTCTTTATGGAGTACAAAAAATCGGAGAGAATTAATGAACCTTTGTTTTATTGATGGTCAGTTTTTTATGAGTATTATAAGCCCTTTCATAATAGTCCGGACTATTCGCCAAAGCAAGTCTTTGAGTAGGGCTTTGATAGTAAAAACAAACAGGGGCAGATTGTCTGCCCCTGTTTATATAAGGTATTATACTGTTACCAAGCGAAGAGAGGACGGTTCTGCATCATCTCGTTCACGGTAGCGCGGGTCTTAGCGATTACGTCCTCGTTGGTGTAGTTGCAGAGAACGGTGTCGATAAGGTTAACGATTTCTTTCATGTCGCCTTCCTTAAGACCACGGGTGGTGATAGCAGGAGTTCCGACGCGGAGACCAGAGGTCTTGAAAGCACTGCGGCTGTCGAAGGGAACCATATTCTTGTTCACCGTAATATCGGCGAGGCCGAGCTGCGTTTCGGCAATCTTTCCGTTAAGGTCGGGGAACTTCTGCCTGAGGTCTATAAGCATCAGATGATTGTCCGTTCCACCGCTGACTATCTTGT